>NZ_FRCS01000016.1 GCF_900143005.1 Cryptosporangium aurantiacum | reverse complement strand
ACTCCAACCCCGACATCGACGCTTCGGAAAAGTCACTCCCCGGACCCGCCACCGACCACCCTACGACCCCGGGCTTGACCTAGAGGGGTGCCAGAAGAGGGCGTCCATGGTCAGGGACCGCCGGAGTCCCCGGGAGCGATCGCACTCATAGGATGCCCGCATGTCCGTTGCCGGAGTGGTGCGCGAATGGAACGCCGAAGAGGGCTGGGGCGTGATCGACTCGGTCGAGACGCCTGGTGGGTGCTGGGCGCACTTCAGCCACGTCCAGGTCGTCGGCTACAAGGAGTTGCACGCGGGGCAGGCAGTGGAACTGACCTGGGAGACAGGGCCGCAGGACGGCTACTCGTTTCGTGCGGTGACCGTCACCCCACGATGACGTTTGTCGCCCGAGCACCCGCGCCTGGCGGCAGGTAAGTGCGCGGGGACTTCGGAGGATGCCGAGGCGTTCACGTCGGGATTTCGGAAGCCGTTCCGTATAGCAGATCCAGGGATCAGGGCAGGTGTCCACGCACCGCGATCCATACGGCGAGCTGATCCTTCTCAGGCCCGGACGGGAGGAGCTCGATCAGTCGGCTCAGATGCGCCGTCAGGTTCTTGTGCCTGCGTAGCAGGCCGATCTGCTCGACCGGCAATTCGCGCCAATTGATCGACATCGTCAGCGCGTCGGAGGGTTCGAGCGTCAACGCCGCAAGGGTGTCAGCGGCGATCTCCGTCGGCTTCACGGCTGGGTCAGCGTCGGGCCCGAGGTGCTCGGCAACCCAGGTGCGCAGGTGCAAGTCCTGGCTGATCTTTCGGGTTTGGCCCCACGCATCGTCGCTGCGCTGCCGGTCATTGGCCAGTAAGGCCAGCGCGGCCCATCGCCGACGATGATTCCTGGGTAGGTCAGACCGGTACGCCTGAGACTGGGCGACTTCCCGCACCGTCTCCAACACCGCCCCGCGGTGAACGGCAACGTAGACCTCGAGCTCTTCCACGGACCACCGGCTGAGCTCATGCGCCTGCTCGCCGGCCTCTGCGCCCTCGACCACGATGCTCCATCTCGCATGCTCAGTGCCGATGCGACGGTAGCGGCCCAGGCAAACTGGAAAGTAATCGGTCCTGATCGCCTGATCTCATCGCTGGCCCACCAGCCGAACGCGGCAGGAGTGCGCGGCGTTCCGCGCGACGGAATCACGCAGCTTGAAGTGGCTCAGCAAAAACTTGAAATGGCGGTCGCGCGCTCTACCGTCGATGTGGCGGTGGAGAGTAGACGCTGAAGCTGCCTTCTCCGCGCACCTGAGGCGTTGGGGGTCACGGTATGAATGTGCGGTGCTTCGGGCCGGGCACGTTGGCGTGGTGGATGAACGGTTTACACCCTGCCTACTGGCAGCAGGTGGTGGTGCAGCGGGTGTCACCCGACGGCCAGCAACTCGACATTTCGATGATCGACCGCCCGGACAAGGTGGTGATCGGGCGGGGCATATAACAGTGGACAGGCGGTGACCGGCCGCAGTACGGGCCGACATACCCATGCCCGGCGCAGCTCGTCATCTCAGGGTGGTTTGTGGCGTATCCGCTCAAGCGCCGACGTCGTCGCGTGATCCCCTGCGGGCCATGGCGAACGCTGAGCGGGTCGAGATCGCCGTCCCGGAGTACGTAATTCGGTTCAACACCGCCGCCTACCGCGAAGGCACCGACCTGCCGCTGGCCGACCTCGAAGACGTCCATCACCGAGACCGGTGAAGTCTGTGCTCGCCGGCCACTGTCCAGTCAAGATCAGCCAGGCGAGCCCGAGTGGACCGAGCGCCTTCCCGGTGAGGCCTACTGCGGCGACGAGCCAGCCGCGTTCAGGCACACGGGCGACCTCGAAGTACAGCAGCCCGTAGAGGCCGAGGACCATGCCGAGCGTCGCGAAGATCTGCGGGGTGTTCGACGGCGGAAGGCCGGTCAGCCGGAAGAACCGCTGCGGGTCGGCGACGGCGTACAGACCCCGGACGATGTTGTAGACGCCGGCTGCGGCGAATGTGATGCGGTGAAGCGGGCGGCGTCTCACGGGACGCGGCTCGCCGCGTGGCCCGGCCGCCACGGCCACCGCGCGAGCGGCCTCGGGAAGCCGGCGACGGCGTAGGCGTCCCGGATCGCGGAGACCAGCGTACCGACGGCGAGCGCCGTCAGCCCGATCCGCAGCCACAGAGGAACAGGCGGCGGGTACGCGATGAGCCCGGACGGCAGGTGCCACCAGTCGATCAGCACCGGAAGGAGGTTCGCCAGGATCGCGCCGTAGACGATCGCCATGATGGTGTGCGTCGTCCGCTCGCCGGGCAGGAGGCCGCCGAACGGCTTGCGGACCTGGTCCTCGACGATGAAGTCGGCGATCGTGATGCAGACCTCAATGACCAGCAGCAGCGCGAACGCTGCCGCCCAGGCTCCCCGCCAGGAGATCCATGGTAGGGTGCCGAACACGGCGACGTAGATGAAGCTGCGCCCGGCGTGCAGGACCAGTTCCGGGCGAAGGCCGGGCAGCTGCGCGGGGAGCTGCCCTCGGATCTCGTGGAAGTAGATCGTGTCGAAGGCGCCGAGCAGCCCGAGTGCCGCCAGCAGCCACAGGACCTCAGCCATCGCCGGCTTCCTCCTCGTGGACGTGTCCGCGGTAGGCCAGGAGCAGGCCGACCGACGGCACCCAGATCCGCGCGTCGACCTCGAACGTAGATCGGTCAGTGGGGCCGACGGTGGCCACGGCCGACGTGTGGGGTGCCAGGGCACGGGGCAGCGGGATCCGGACTGGGCCGATCCGCAGCGTGCCGCCGATCGGTGTGAATTCGAGGTGATCGAGCCGGACCGTCAGCCGCATCCGGATCTCGACTGGTCCCACTATTTCGGTCACGACGTCACCGGACCGCCGCTGTGTGCTGTCGAGGCGCCGACCACCGATGTCGCGAGCCCACAGCTCCCCACCGGTCGGCGAGCGCTCAATCCGGACGCGTAGCGGTACCTCGGTTCCGGTGGCGGGGAGTCGCAGTGCCGCCGCGAGCACACGCGCGGGCCAGCGTGCGCCACGGTGGACGTCGAGCGTCCCCGTGGCGGTGACCGGCCGATCTCCCAGATGGAAGCGCATGATCCACACGTCATGCCCGCTCATGGCCACTGACCCTACGGCCCGGCTCCGAAGGCACACCCGCACTGGCGAACGATCCGGCACCGATTGCAGCCCAACAGCGACCGGGCGTCGGCCTGGGAGCTGTGCGGATCGCCCAATTGGAACGGGAGATCCCGTCCTGACGAGCCGCTGGCGCCCTACGTGTTCTCCGGGTCGGCAGAAAGCGCCTGGCCGGGTCCGACGCTGATACTGAGCCGCTTCCGCTGAGTCGCGGATCAGGAGGCGTCCGGAATCGACCGGGATGCTGACGCCGGTGAAGTTGGACGCGAGGTCGGAGTTGAGCTAGAGCGCGGTGTTGGCGATGGCCTCCGGCGGGAGCCAGGTGCTGGCGCGCTGGATTCCGTTGCGTAGCCGTCGGCGATGAACTCTTCCTCGGTCCGAGCTTCCCGCCGGCGTCGACGACCACCGTGGTGCGTCGACCCCGCTGATACCGGCCGGGGAAGGCCCTTCATGGCGGGGTCACTTTCCGAAGCGCGGGCGGCTCGTCCGCGCCGAGCTACAGCTGATGACGGTGGCAGAGGGCGGGCGGCGGCTGCCGATTCCCCAGGCCGGAGTGCTGCGGCCACTCTGGGACATCGGTCTGCGAACATCCGCCGGCCACCCCGACCTGCGGGTGGCGCGAATCTGGGTGGAGAACGCCCGGGGACTGCTGCCCGGCGGTCGCGGACGGATCCGCTTGGCACCGCTGAGTCCGAGTGAGTGGCACGCTCTGCGTCCCGGTCAGCGACTCGCGATGCACGAAGGCACTCCACCAGTGGGAGTCGCCACGATCATCCAGATCTCCGCCTTCACCGAGTAACCGGCCGGAGCGGCTGGACACCCCGACCTCGCGGCATGAGCGCATTTGTGCCGGAACCCCGAGAGATCTGACCGGCCTGAATTAGCATCGCTGCCATGAGGAGCCGGAAGGTCCGGGCAGGGATAGTGCTGGCCTTGGTCGGTATTCTGACGGCCTGCGGAAACTCGGACCCAGGTCTGACGACAGCGACGACGTGCCGGCCTACATCAAGGAACTGAAATCCGTCCGGGACAAGGTATCTCGGGCAGCTTTCAGCGTCGACTTTCGTGGTGGAGTGGCGTGACTTCGACAAGGGCTACTGGTCGGGAACGCTGAACTCGAATGGCCAAGAATGGCAGTCGTCGAGCGAACTGAAGCTCCATGACGTGGTATATGCGCACCTGAAGTTCCTGCAGTCCGGTGGCGTGCGATACCACACGCAGAAGGGTCAGATCAATCTCACACAGTGGCATAGCTTTACCGGCAGTTACCTCGGCAACTACTTCTGGAAGCCGCCACCGGGGGACACTGTCGCCAAGCCCCTGAAACTACCCGAAGTCGATCCGCTGCAATACCTGGGCGTCGAGCAAGCGACCAATATCGCGCGCACCGACCTACCGGGCGGCGGTCACCGCTACATGCTGCGCAACGGCCAGTGGGTTCCCGAGGAGCCGCTCGGCCCGCGCCGAGAGACGGGATCTCTCGCCGGCCCGCTCACGGTAGATGTCGACGGCAGCGGGCGGCCGATCAAGTTGGACTTCCAGCCAATGGACAGCGAGTGGACCACGTACCGGGTGATCATGACAGTCCGCGACTTCGGTCGCGCTCTCACGATCACGCCCCCACCGGCCGATGAGGTCGTGCGGGGTGCGCCGTAGGCGCGAGATCGTCGATGTGAACGCATGATCAACTTGGATTTCGATGCAAGCGGGCCGCTTGATCGGTCTGGAGGTGCTGGACGCACGAGCGAAATTCGCGCCGGAGCTGGGTCGTAGGACGTGGCCTCGCGCGCGTTGGCTACTCGCCGCGGGCGGCGCGTTTCACCGCGTCGAGCGCGTCGGCCCGGAACCGGCGGGAGGACTCGGTGTGGGCGGCCAGCGCCTGCAGCTCGGTGCCCGCCCGGATCGCGGCGCGGGCGCCCCAGACGTCGAACGCGCGGTGCACCGAGCGTTTGTTGAGCTGGGTGAGGTCGCTGGGAATCCCGGCGATGCGGATCGCGACCGCCAGAACGGCTTCCTCGAGGTCCGCGGCCGGATACGCCCGGTTCGCGAACCCGATCCGCGCCGCCTCGACGCCGTCCACCGCGTCGCCGGTGAGCATCAGCTCCATCGCGCGCCGCAGCCCGAGCAGCACCGTGTGGTACTGCCAGTCCGGCGGGCTCGCGACCCGCACCACCGGGTAGCTGATCCGGGCGTCCTCGGCGACGTACACGAGGTCGCAGGCCGACGCCAGCTCGGTCGCGCCCGCGATCGCGTACCCGTGGATCTGTGCGATCACCGGCTTGGCGAGGTCCCAGACTCCGAACCAGTTGTCGTTGGCCTGGCGCGCCCACTGCCCGTCGCCCGGTGCGGCGTCGGCACCGTCCAGCAGCGACGTCGACAGGTCGTAACCGGACGAGAAGCACGGGCCGGCGCCGCGGACGATCGTCACCCGGACGTCCGGGTCCGCGTCGTGCGCGCGCAGCGCGCCGAGCAGCGCGGTCAGCAGTGCGGGGGAGAGCGCGTTGCGCTTCTCCGGCCGGTTGAGCGTCACCCGCCGGACGCCGTCGGCCGGCGCGTCCACGAGGAGAACATCGTTCATATCAGCTCCGCCATCAGCTCGAGTTCCGAAACGCCTCCGACGTCGACGATCACGCCGGTGACGCCGTCCGGCACGAACCCGGCGTTCCACCGCCGCCGGATCCGCGCCACCGACCCGAGCAGCGCGGACTGTTCCAGGTACTCCACCGGCACCGCCGCCTCGGCCTCGGCGCGGCGGCCGGCCCGCCACAGCTCGCCGATCCGGTCGGCGGCGTCGGCGAACCCGCGCCGGGCCATCGCGTCCCGGTGGTAGTTGTGGGACGCGCTGCCCATCCCGCCGACGTACATCGCGGTCAGCGGCCGCATCGCGTCGAGCGTGCCGCCGACGTCGTCGGTGATCCGCACGGTCGCGCCGGTGAAGACGTCGAAGCCCGGGCGGCGCATCGACGCCGGGACGCCGGACGGGCCGAGCCCCATCGGTAGCCAGCCGTCCGCCACCTCCGCGGCGAGTGCGGTGTTGCGCGGTCCGCCGGTGGCCAGCCAGAGCGGGATCGGCGCCGCCGGGTGGAGGATCGACCGCAGCGGCTTGCCCTGGCCGAGCGCTCCCGGTCCGGTGTAGGGGAGCTGGATCTCCGCGCCGTCGTGGCGCACCGGCTCGGCGCGGTCGAGCACCGCGCGGACGATCGTCACGTAGTCGCGCAGCCGGGCGTGCGGCCGCCCCCACGGCTGGCCGTACCAGCCCTCGACGATCTGCGGGCCGGACAGTCCGATGCCGAGGATCAGCCGCCCGCCGCCGGCCAGCGCGTCGATCGTCATCGCCTGCATGGCCAGCGTCGCCGGCGGCCGGGCGGCCAGCTGCACGACGGCCGTGCCGAGCGTGATCCGGCGGGTGTGCGCGGCCAGGTACGCCAGCGGGGTCAGCGCGTCCGCGCCGTACGCCTCGGCGGTCCACACCGAGTGGTAACCGAGCGCTTCGGCGCGGCGCACCAGGTCGAGCGGGACGTCCAACCGGGCGGCCCGGTACAGGTTGAGGCGCAGGCCCAGCTTCACGGCAGGATCCCCTCTCCGGGACCGGTGGCTCCGTACCGAGCGTCCGCCAGCTCGAGACCCGCGAGCAGTGCGTTCCGCAGGTCCCGCGGGTCGATGACGTCGTCGTACGCGAGGCTCGCCGCGCCGTTGAGCGATGCGGCGGCCTGCTCCCTGGCGAGCCGCGCCCGCTCGTCCGGATCGTCGATCGCGCTCGCGTCGGACGCCGCGGGCAGCGCCCCGAGCGTGATCGACGGGAACGCGAGCGTGACCGTCTGGCCGTCGAACGGGTTCATCGCCATCACCGACGAGCCGAAGCCGAACGCCTTGCGCAGCGTGACGTGCAACTTCGGGACGCGAAGCCGGTGCTGGACGGCGTAGAGGCGGGCGGCGTGTCGGAGGATCCCGCTGCGCTCGGCGCCGCTGCCCGCCAGCACACCGGGGTTGTCGGCGAGGAACACGCACGGCAGTCCGAACGCGCCGGCCACCTGCAGGAAGTGCGCGGCCTTGTCGGCGGCGTCGCTGTCGATCGTGCCCGCCCGCACGCTCGGGTCGTTCGCGACGATCGCCACGCTGCGCCCGCCGAGGAACGCCAGCGCGGTGACGATCGACGCACCGAACCCGGCCTGCACGACGAACAGGTCCCCGTCGTCGACGACCTCCTCCAGCACCGGTGTGATCGGGTACGGACGGCGCGGGTCCGGCGGGATCAGGCCGAGCACGTCGACGCGACGACGGCCGGTGTCGGCGCCGCGCCGCTCCGGCGGCGGTTCCCACGCGTTCGCGGGGAAGTGCGCCAGGTAGCGGCGGGCGCGCGCGATCGCGTCCCCATCGTCGTGGACGACGTCGTGCACGACGCCGCCGGTCGCCACCGCCACCGGAGGCCCACCGAGATCCTCCTTGGTGATCACCTCGCCGGTCGCCGACCGGACCAGCGGGGGCCCGGCGGCGAAGATCGACGCACTCTCGGTCATCACCACGTAGTCCGAGAGCGGCGCGAACAGCGCACCGTGCCCGGCCGACGCGCCGAGCACGAGGCAGACCAGCGGCACCCGCCCGGACAGGTCGACCATCCCGCCGAGGTCGCCGGGGCGCCGCCCGGGACGCCCGGCCTCGCTGACCCGGTGACCGGCCCCTTCCAGCAGCACCACCAGCGGCACGCGCTCCTGGGCGGCCAGCTGGCAGAGCCGGTACCGCTTGTCCGACGAGCTCGCGCCGATCGAGCCGCCGAGCACCGTAACGTCCTCGGCACCGGCCAGCACCGGGCGCCCGTCGACCCGGCCCCACCCGGCCACGAATCCGTCGGCGTTGACCGGCGGATCCTCGGCCGCGCCCATCAGCTGCCCCAGCTCGGTGAACGTGCCGGGGTCGAACAGTGCGGCGAGCCGGCCTCGGGCGTCCAGGCGGCCGCGTTCGGCCTGCCGGGCCAGCCGGGCCGGACCGCCCATGCCGGTCGCTGCGGCCTTCCGGCGCTCGATCTCCTCCAGCGCCGGGCCCCAGCCGTGCAACTCGTCCATCTAGTCGGCGATCTGCTTCTCGAGCTCCCGCTTCAACAGTTTTCCGGTCGCGCTGTAGGGCAACGCGTCGACGAACCGGACGTGCGCGGGCACCTTGTACGGCGCCAGCGTCTCGCCGGCCCAGGCCTGGATGTCGGCGACCGTGAGGTTCGGGGCCACGACGACGGCCATCACTTCCTGGCCGAGTTCGTCGTGCGGAACGCCGATGACCGCCGCGTCGAGCACGTCGGGGTGTTCGGAGAGGCGATTCTCGATCTCGATCGGGTAGATGTTCTCACCGCCCCGGATGATCATGTCCCGCAGCCGGCTCTCCAATTGGAGCATGCCGTCCACGACACGCCCGTAGTCGCCGGTGCGGTACCAGCCGTCGGCGTCGAGGACCGCGGCGGTGGCGTCCGGGTCGTTCCAGTAGCCGAGGAAGACGCTGGGGGTGCGGACGCGGATTTCTCCGATGCCGTCGTCTCCGACGTCGCCGAGCATGACCTCCGACGTCGGGGTCGCCAGGCCGATCGACTGCGGGTTGTCGACCATCCGCGCGCCCGCGATCGTGGTGCCCTGCCCGCAGGTCTCGCTCATCCCGAACCCCTGGGCCGGGCGGGCGCCCGGGATGACGCTCCCGAGCAGGACCGCGAGCTCGGTGGAGATCGGTGCCCCACCCATGCCGATCGTCCGTAACTGGCTGACGTCGTACCGCTGCGGGTCGGCGGCGACCATCCGCAGTAGCCGCAGCAGCTGGGTCGGAACGCCGGACCACTGGGTGACGCCGTAGCGGGTGGTCAGCTCGAGATGGACGTCCGGGTCCCAGCGGCCGCGCGGCGGGAACACCATCGCCATCCCGTTGAACGGCCCACCGGCCAGCAGCGGGGCGAGCCCGGAGATGTGGAAGAACGGGCTGACGACCAGCGCGACCGGCGGGCCGGGCGGCGGGTCGGTCTGTCCGGACAGGATCGCCTCGGTGTATCCGCGCAGTTGGCTGTCCTGGGCGAAGTTGACCAGCCCGCGGTGGGTGATCACCGCGCCCTTCGGCCGGCCGGTGGTGCCGCTGGTGAACAGGATCGAGACCGCGTCGTCCTCGGCCAGGTCCGGCGCGATCGGCGCGCCGGGCTTGTCCGCGTCGTGCGCGGCGAACAGCGCGGCGAACGTCACGGTAGGCACAGCCGGTAATTCCGTGTCACCGAGCCGCTCCAGCTGGCGGTCCTCACCGATCAGCAGTTTCGGTTCGGCCAGTTGGAGGCCGTGGCGCATCTCCGGCCCGGTCCACCAGCCGTTGAGGCTGACGCTGATCGCGCCCAGCCAGGCCACCGCCCAGAGCGTCACCGCGTATTCGAGGCTGTTGGGCCCGACCACCGCCACCCGGTCGCCGTGCCCGATGCCGTGCCGGTCGCGGAGCACCGCGGCGACCGCGGGGATCTCGCCGACGGTCTCCTTGTACGTGAGCCGGCGATCCGGAAAGACCAGGTAGGGCCGGTCGCCGTGCTGTTCGGCGGCAGCGAGCAGCAGGCCGGGCAGGTGCGGTGGGCGGCGTGCGAAGACGGTCAGCTCGACACCCCGGACGGATTCCCGGGTGAGTTCGAACGGGCTTCCCGGGCCGCAGAGGGCGGTGCGCATCTCGGACGGGAGGCGGTCGAGGTCGTTGGTCAGCATCGGTAGCCCTCCGGGGGAGCGTGGACGGCCTGAGGATTCTTTATTTTGTATAAAACGAGCGTCAGGAGTGTGCGGACTCCAAATACTCCGCGCGGAGCGCGCTCTTCTGCAGCTTGCCGGTCGGCAGCCGGGGCAGCGTCGCGCGGAAATCGACGCTGCGCGGCACCTTGAACCCGGCCAGGTGCTGCCGGACGTACGCGCGCAACTCCTCGGCCAGCTCGGCCGTCCCGTCGACGCCGGGCGCGGGCTCGACGACCGCGTGCACGAACTCGCCCATCTCCGGGTCGGGTAGCCCGATCACCGCGACGTCGCTGATCTTCGGGTGCAGCGCCAGGCACGACTCGATCTCGGCCGGGTAGATGTTCACGCCGCCGGAGATGATCGTGAAATTCTTCCGGTCGGTCAGGTACAGGTAGCCGTCCTCGTCGAGGTACCCGACGTCGCCGGTCGTCGTCCAGTTCGGGTAGGCGGGGTGCCTGCTCTCGGCGGTCTTCTCCGCCGCGCGGTGGTACTCGAACGGCGGGCCGTCCTGTCCGAAGTAGATCAGCCCCGGCTCGCCGGGCGGCAGTTCCCGGCCCTGCTCGTCGCAGATGTGCGGCTCCCCGAGGAGCGCCTTCCCGACCGACCCCGGGTGCGCCAGCCAGTCTTCCGGCCCGATGTAGGTCAGGCCCGCGCCCTCGGTGGCCGCGTAGTACTCGTGGACGATCGGCCCGAGCCAATCGAGCGTCTGCCGCTTGACGTCCGGCGGGCAGGGCGCCGCGGCGTGGATCACGTACCGGAGGCTGGACAGGTCGTAGGACCGCCGGACCTCCTCCGGCAGCTTGAGCAGCCGCACCAGCATCGTCGGCACCACCTGGACGTGTGTGACCCGGTAGCGCTCAATCACCCGCAGCAGCTCCTCGGCGTCGAACCGGGGCAGCTGCACGAGCGTGCCGCCCAGCTCGTGGACGCCGGCCGACCACTGCAGCCCGGCCGCGTGGTAGAGCGGCGCCGGGCACAGATACACGGTGTCGGGGCCCATGCCGAGCAGGAAGCCACCGAGCCGGGAGACGCCGGCCGCCTCCGGATCGGACACCTGCACGTCCCGCAACGCCCGGCGGATGCCCTTCGGTCGCCCGGTGGTGCCGGAGGAGTACAGCATCACCTGGCCGAGCGGCTGGTCGTGGGGCGGCGTGGCGTCGGAGGCGGCCAGCGCGTCGTCGTAGTTCGCGAAGCCCGGTGCCGTGCCGTCGATCATCAGCCGCACCGTGCAGCCCGGCACGGTCGCGACCGCCTCGGCCGCGGTCTGCGCCTGCTGCGCGGTCGTGACGAGCGCCCGCGCGCCGGAGTCGGCGATCAGGTACGCCGCCTCGGCCGGCGCGAGGTGCCAGTTCGCCGCGGTGAAGTACAGGCCGGACCGCATCGCGGCCCAGTAGACCTCGAAGAAGCGGAGATGGTTCTCGGCGAGCAGCGCGACTCCGTCGCCGCGCCGCAGACCGGCGGCGCGGAGGTGGGCAGCGAGCCGGATCGACCGGCGCTCCAGTTCCGCGTACGTGAGCGTCTGCCCGTCGGCCAGCACGACGGCCGGGTGATCCGGGCGAGTGGTCGCGTAGCTGCCTGGATAGACCATCGGACCTCCATGGGCCGGTGGATCGGCGCGAGCGCCTCGACAATATTGAAATCGAAGTCTATTTTCAAGGCATGTCGATCGGGGTGACCGAAGAGCAGCAGGAACTCAGCGCCGCGGTGCGCGGTTTCGCGGCCCGTCACGCGCCGGTGTCCGGTACTCGCGAGCTGTTCGCGGCGCTCGCCGCGGGGGAGCGGCCGGCGCACTGGGCCGCGCTGGTGGCGCAGGGCCTGCACGCCGTCCACCTGCCGGAGGAGAACGGTGGCCAGGGCGGCGGCCTCGCCGAGCTGGCCGTGGTGCTGGAAGAGACCGGCCGGGGACTGCTGCCGGGGCCGTTCGGCCCGACCGTGCTCACGTCCGCGGTGGTGTCCCGCGCCCCGGACGGCGCGGTCCGCACCGCGCTGCTGGACGCACTGGCCGGTGGGGTGACCGCCGCGCTGGTGCCGCCCGGCCTGACCGCCGAGGCCTCCGACGGCGGCTGGACGCTCAGCGGCCGCAGCGGCCCGGTGCTCGGACTGCTCGCCGCCGACGTGCTCGTCGTCGGTGCGGTGGCCGGTGACCGGACGGTGTGGCTGCGGATGGACCCGGCCGCCGACGGCGTGCGGCGCATCGTCGAGGAAGGCGTGGACCTCACTCGGGACGTCGGGCGGCTGGATCTGGACCGCACCGTGGTCCCGGCCGACGCCGAGCTGGTGGGCGTGGACGCCGACGCGGTGCGGTACCTGGTGACCGCGCTCAGCGCCGCCGAGGCGGCAGGCACGATGGCCTGGTGCGTCGCGGCGACCGTCGAGTACGCGCTGGTGCGGGAGCAGTTCGGGCGCCCGATCGGGTCGTTCCAGGCCGTCAAGCACAAGGCCGCGCGGCTGTTCGTCGCGTCCGAGCTCGCCGCGGCCGCGGCCTGGGACGCGGTCCGCAGCCTCGACCAGGCCGCCGACCAGCAGCGGCTCGCGGTCGGTGGCGCGGCCGTCGTGGCGCTCGGCCGGGCGGTGGACGCCGCGTGCGAAGCCGTGACGCTGTTCGGCGGTATCGGCTTCACCTGGGAGCACGACGTCCACCTGTACTGGCGCCGGGCGATGAGCCTGGCCGCGGTGACCGGGCCGACCGGCGTCTGGCAGGCGGAGCTCGGCGAGGCCGCGCTGACGTCCCGCCGGAGCAGCAGCGTCGCGGTGACCGGCGTGGACCCGGAGTTCCGCGCCCGCGTCGGAGCGGTCATCGACGCCGCGCTGGCCCACCCGGAGGACACCCACCGCGTGGGCGTCCACCACACCGGACCCCGCCGCACTCACCTCGCCGACGCGGGCCTGATCGCACCACACTGGCCCGCGCCCTACGGCTTGAACGCCACCCCGGTCCAGCAGCTGGTCATCGCCGAGGAGTTCGCCCGCCGCGACGTCACCCCGCCCTCGATCGTGATCGGCGACTGGGCGATGCCGACGATCCTCGCCCACGGCACCCCGGAGCAGGCCGAGCGGTTCGCCGCGCCGACGCTGCGCGGCGAGATCGTCTGGTGCCAGCTGTTCAGCGAACCCGGCGCCGGTTCGGACCTGGCCGGGCTGTCGACGAAGGCGGTGAAGGTCGACGGCGGCTGGCGGCTGGACGGGCAGAAGGTGTGGAACTCCGGCGCGCACCAGGCCGACTGGGGCATCTGCCTCGCCCGCACCGACCCCGACGTGCCCAAGCACAAGGGCATCAGCTACTTCCTCGTCGACATGCGCTCGCCGGGCGTCGACGTGCGGCCGCTGCGCCAGGCCACCGGCGCGTCGGAGTTCAACGAGGTGTTCCTCAACGGCGTCTTCGTGCCGGACGACTGCCTGGTCGGCGCACCCGGCGAGGGCTGGCGGCTGACGATCACGACGCTCGGCAACGAGCGGACGGCGATCAGCGCGACGATGGGCAGCGTCGACGAGGATCCGATCCGGGAGATCATCACGAAGAACCTCTACGGCGGCGCCAGGGCCGACGCGGTCCGGGCCCTCGGCCAGGTGCACGCCTACGGCAGTGCGGTCGCGGCGCTCAACCTCCGGGAGACGCTGCGGCGGCTCGCCGGGCAGCAGCCGGGCGCCGGCGCGAGCGTGGCCAAGGTGGCCTCCGCGCAACTGCACCGCGACGCCGCCGACGCCACGTTCGCACTGGTCGGCCCGGAGGCGGCGGTACGGGGTGGACCGGTGGACGTCGCCCGGCGCGAGCTGGGCACTCCGGCGCAGCTGATCGGTGGTGGCACGGTCGAAATCCAGCTGAACGTCATCGCTGAACGTGTCCTGCGCCTGCCACGTGGTTGATACCGGGCTGTCCAGTACGGTGCATCCGTAGAGTCGAGCAGAGGGCGAACGATGGCCGAGCAGACGCAGGGGACGACGAGCGGTCTCTCGGTGCAGGGGCTGCCCGCCTGGCAGCTCGCGCGCCGGGAGCGGATCGTCGAAGCCGGCCTGCACCTGCTGGAGAGCCAGGAGTACGACCGCATCCAGATCCGCGACGTCGCCCAGGAGGCAGGCGTCGCGCTCGGCACGCTCTACCGGTACTTCTCGTCCAAGGAGCACCTCTACGCGGCGGTGCTGCTGGAGTGGTCGGCGCTGGGCCGCACCGGCGAGCGCCGGGCGAAGCGGGGCAGCGCCGAACGTCACCTGCGGTCGCGGATCCGCGGGGTGATCACCGCGTTCGAGCGGCAGCCGCAGTTCTACAAGGTGCAGGTACTGCTGCAGAGCAGCACCGACCCGAACGCGAAGGCGCTGCTGAGCGAGTTCGCCGAGGCGGCACAGGTCAGCCTGGTCGAGGACTTCGCGGTCCTCGGCCCGGGGCGGGCCGAGGACGCCGCGACGATGATGTGGGCGATCATCCACTCGATGCTCACCCAGGCGATCCACCACGGCGTCGGGATGAGCGAGGTCTACCGGATCGCCGACGGTTTCATCGATCTGCTCGCCGACGACCTGCGCTAGGCGGCCTAGCACCCGGCGCCTTCGATGACCGGTTCGACGACGCGCTTCAGGTACGCCCGGAGGCGCGTTTCGTTCGACGTCCGTTTGGTGTCGTACATCAGTAGTGACAGCAACCACCGGACCAGCGTCTCGGTGATCTCGTCGAGATGCGGTTCCAGCCGCGGGTCGTAGTCGACGATCGGTTCGAGGATCGATCGGGTGAGCGCCAGTGACTCCTCGGTGAGCTTCTGGTCGACCGCCCACGGGTCGGTGCGGGCGTGGCTGATCGGGTAGAACGCCGGCTCCTTGCGGAACTCCCGGCGGGCGACGACCAGCGCCTCCACCGCGAACTCACCGGCGGTCCGGGCGCGGCGTCGCGCGGACGCCACGACCCGGCCCGCCACCGCGGCCCCGGACTTCTCCATCGCCGCGGAAACCAACGCGTCCCGGCTCGGGAAGTACGCGTAGACGGTCGGCCGGGAAACCCCGGCGCACGCCGCGACCGCGCTGATCGACGTCCGCTCCAGCCCGTACTGGCGAATGCACGTCAGCGTGGCGTCGACGATCGTGTCGCGCGCGGACATCCCCTCGGTCGCGCGCCCCGACCAGGGCGCGCGACGCGCTCCCTCAGAGCGATACACCGTGCGGCGTGGTCGGGCTGAACGCCACCGGCAGACCCTCGTACCCGCTGACGAACGTCGCCGGCCGCAGCGCGGGTTCGGTCTCCTCGGCCAGCCGCAGGTCCGGCAGCCGGTCGAGCAGCGCGGTGAAGATCGACTCCAGCTCCAGCCGGGCCAGCGAGGCACCCAGGCAGAAGTGCGACCCCACCCCGAACGCCAGGTGGTTGTTCGGGCTGCGGGTGAGGTCGAACCGGAACGGGTCGTCGAACACGTCCTCGTCGCGGTTCGCGGACGGGTAGAGCAGCAGGAGCTTCTGCCCTTTTTTCATCTGCTTGCCCCGGAACTCGAGATCACGAGTCACCGTGCGCGCCATGTTCCGGATCGGACTGACCCAGCGGAGCATCTCCTCGATCGCCGACGGCAGCAGGCTCCGGTCGGCCCGCAGGCGCTCCCACAGCGAGCGGTCGTGCAGCAGCTGGTACAGCCCGCCGGTGATCACGTGCCGCGTCGTCTCGTCGCCGCCGATCAGCAGCAGCAGCGAGTCGAAGTAGAGCGTCTGGTCGTCCAGCCGCTCGCCGTCGACCTCGGCGTTGACCAGCACGCCGATCAGGTCGTCGCCGCCGTTGGCCCGCCGGTCGGCGAGGACGCCGTTGAAGTAGTCCCCGTACTCGGCGGCCGCGGTCATCATCTTCTCGATCAGCACCGGGTCGTCGGCCTGTCCCTGCCCGCGCATCAGGTCGTCCGACCAGCGCAGCAGGTTGTCGTACTGGTCGGCCCGCACGCCCAGCTGGTCGCCGATGACGATCAGCGGCAGCCACGCCGCGATGTCCCAGACGAAGTCGCAGGAGCCGCGCTCGCAGACCCGGTCGATCAGCGCATGCGTGATCTGGTCGATCCGGGCCTTCTGGTCGGCGACCCGCCGCGGCGTGAAGCCCTTGCTGATCAGCTTCCGCCGCCGCAGGTGCACGGGGTCGTCCTGGTCGATCATCATCGGCGTCGCGTCCTGGTCGGGGCGGATGCCGCCGGCGCTGGAGAACAGCTCCGGGTGGACCGACACCTCCTTGACGTCGGCGTACCGGGTGATGCCCCAGACCTCGCCGTGCGGGTCCCAGTACACCGGGTCGTTCGCCCGCAGCCAGGTGAGCGCGGGGTGGGGGTCGGCGCCCCAGAAGGCGCCGACCGTCAGGCGGGGTTGGTCAACCGTGGTCAAGGTCGATCACCCCGCGGATGTTCCGCCCGGCGTGCATGTCCGCGTAGCCCTCGTTGATCTGGTCGAGGGTGTAGCGGCGGGTGATCATCTCGTCGAGCAGCAGCTGACCGGACTGGTAGAGCCGGAGCAGCGTCGGGATCTCCTTGCGGCCGTTCGAGGCGCCGAAGAGCGTCCCGCGGAGCTCCTTCTGCCAGATCGTCAGCTCGAACAGCGACATCGTGACCGTGGTGTCCTCCATCGGGGACACCGCCGTGATCACGACCCGGCCGCCCTTGGAGACCAGCGCCATCAGGCCCGCGACGTCGTCGCCCCTGGCGATCCCGACGGTGTAGATCGCGGCGTCGGCCATCATGCCGTCGGGGGTGATCTCCCGGAGCAGCTCGGTGGCCTCCGCGACGCTGGCGGCGGTGTGCGTGGCCCCGAAGATCTTGGCCTGCTCCCGCTTGAACTCGACCGGGTCGACCGCGATGATCTGCTCCGCGCCCGCGATGCGCGCGCCCTGCACCGCGGCGGCGCCGACACCGCCGATGCCGACCACGACGACGGTCTCGCCGGGCTGCACCTTCGCAGTGTTCACCGCCGAGCCGTACCCGGTCGTCACCCCGCAGCCGACCAGCGCCGCGACGTCCAGCGGAACGTCGTCGGGGATCTTCACCAGCGAGTGCTGGTTCATCACCGCGTACTGGCTGAACGTCGAGAGGAACACCATCGTGTAGACGTCCTGGCCGCGGGCGTGCAGCCGGGTGGTGCCGTCCAGGCCGACGCCGAGCATCAGCGTCCCGCCGACGTCGCAGAGGTTCGACCGGCCCTGCGCGCACCAGCGGCACTGCCCGCACGCGGGGATGAACATCGGCACCACGTGGTCGCCCGGCTTCAGCGACGTGACGCCCTCACCGACCTCCTCGACGATGCCCGCGCCCTCGTGGCCGCCGACGACCGGGAGCCCGGCGGGCATGTCCCCGGTGACCACGTGGTCGTCGGAGTGGCACATGCCGGTGTGGATCAGCTTGACGAGCACCTCGCCCGCCTTCGGCGGGTCGAGGTCGACCTCTTCCACGCTCCACGGCTGCTTGCGGTCCCACAGCACGGCAGCTCTGGTCTTCATCGACGCACGCTCCTCAGGACGCGGGGGTGTACCCGTAGGGAAGGTTCACGGACTGGTACTCGACGTACGCCGCGAGTCCCTCGGGGCCGAGTTCGCGGCCCAGGCCGGACTCCTTGAAGCCACCGAACGGCGCGCAGTTCTCGAGCATGAACGTGTTGACGTTGAACGTGCCGGTGCGGATCCGGCGTGCGATGCCCAGCCCGGCGTCCGCGTCGGCGGTCCACACCGAGCCCGACAGGCCGTAGCGGGAGTCGTTGGCGATCGCGACCGCGTCGTCGACGTCGCCGTAGGGGATCACCGACAGCACCGGGCCGAAGATCTCCTCCTGGGCGATCGTCATCTTGTTGTCGACGTCGGAGAAGACGGTCGGCTCGACGTACCAGCCGCGATCGAAGCCCTTCGGGCGTCCGCCGCCGAGCGCGACCGTGGCGCCTTCCTTCTTGCCCGCCGCGAGGAAGCCCTCGACCCGCTCGCGCTGGGTGGAGCTGACCAGCGGGCCGATCGTCGTCGCCTCGTCCAGCGGGTCACCGACGATCTGCGCCGCGACCTGCTCGACGACCGCGTCGACGACCTCGCGGTAGCGGTCCCGCGGTGCCAGGATCCGGGTCTGGGCGACGCACGCCTGGCCGTTGTTCATCAGCCCGACGTTGATGACCTGCGGCAGCGCGGTGGCCAGGTCGACGTCCGGAAGTAACACGGCGGCGGACTTACCGCCGAGCTCCAGCGTCACCCGGCGCAAATTCTCGCCGCACAGGCTCGCGATGCGGCGGCCGGCCGCGGTGCTGCCGGTGAAGCTGACCTTGTCGATGCCCGGGTGGGTCACCAGGTACTCGCCGACCGCGCGGTCGGCCGGAACGATGTTGACGACACCCGCCGGAATGCCTGCGGCCTCGATCGCCTCGCCGAGCAGCTGGGCGGAGATCGGGCTGGCCGGTGCCGGCTTGAGCACGACCGTGCAGCCGGCCGCCAGCGCCGGTGCGAGCTTGAGCATGCTGACGTAGATCGGCACGTTCCACGGCACGATCGCCGCGACCACACCGACCGGAGCGCGCCGCACGACCGTGGGGCCGAGCAGCCCGGCGCGGGTCTCCTCCCAGGCCGTCTCGCGGGCCAGGCCGGTGAAGAAGTCCAGCGCCATCGTCGCGGCGAGCACCTGGCCCATCCGGGAGAACCCGAGCGGCGAGCCCATCTCGGTGCTGATCGTGCGCGCGAAGTCCTCGGTGCGCTCGTTGATGATCGCCGAGAGCCTGGCCATCGCGTCGGCCCGCTCGTCGCCGGTGGTCCGCGACCACGGGCCTTCGTCGAAGGCCTTCCTGGCGGCGGCGACCGCGGCGTCGACGTCCGCCTTCGACGCTTCCGGCACGCGGCCGACGACTTCTTCGGACGCCGGGGAGACGACGTCGAATACCTGCTTCTCAGCCGGGGCGACCCACTCGCCCCCGATGTACAGCGTGTCGTACGTGAGCATGTGCGGCTCCTCGTTCAGACGGGAGTTCTCAATGGACTCGCCGGTCGGAACCGGCCCAGTACTGCTCGCGGAGTGCCTTCTTGTCGGCCTTGCCGACCGGGGTGAGCGGCAGGGACTCCGCGACGTCGACGGACTTCGGGGCGTGAATCGGGCCCTTGCGATCCCGGACCAGCGCGATCAAGGCCTCCGCGTCGATCTCCGCGCCCGGCCGCGGGACGACGACGGCCTTGACCGCCTCACCCCACTTGTCGTCCGGGACGCCGATCACCGCGGCCGCGGAGACGTCGGGGTGCGTGGTGAGCACGTCTTCGACCTCGCGCGGGAAGACGTTGAAACCGCCGGAGACGATCATGTCCTTCGTGCGGTCGACGATCGTCCAGTAGCCGTCCTCGTCCTCGCGGGCGACGTCGCCGGTGTGCAGCCAGCCGCCGCGGAACGCCTCGGCGGTCTCCTCCGGCAGCTTGTTGTACCCGTTCATCACCAGCGGGCCCTGGACGCAGATCTCGCCGGCCTCGCCGCGCGCCACCGGCTCGCAGTTCTCGTCGAGCAGCGCCGCGCGGACCCACGGCACCGGACGCCCGCAGGTGGCCAGCTTGTCCGGCGTGTGCTCCTCCTTGCGGAGCACGGTGACCGTCATGGGTGCCTCGTTCTGCCCGTAGAACTGGTAGAACACCGGGCCGAACCGGTCGATCGCCTGCTGTAACCGCGCCGGTGACGCCGCCGAGGCGCCGTAGAACACGGTCTCCAGGCTGGACGTGTCGGCGGTCGCCAGATCGGGGTGGTCGAGGATCGCGTAGAGCATCGCCGGCACGATCATCGTCGAGGTGATCTTGTGCTCGGCCACGGCGGCGATCCACCCACCGGGCGTGAAGCCGGGCAGCACGACGAACGAGCCGCCCTTCAACAGGACCGGCAGCGTGAACGCCGCGGCGGCGTGCGACAGCGGCGCCGCGACCAGGAACCGGACCTCGTCGGGGAACTGCCACTCGGCCATCTGGATCCGGGTCAGCTCCGCACCGCCCCGGTACGTGCCGAGCACACCCTTCGGGCGGCCGGTGGTGCCGCCGGTGAACGACATCGACGAGATCGACTCGGGATCGACCTGCGGGGCCACCAGCGGTTCCGGCGCGAACCGCGCAGCTAGCGCCGGGAGGTCCTCGGCGAGGTCGGACGGGCCGAGCGCGAGCAGCCGCTCGAGTCCCGGCGCCTTCTGTTTCAGCGCCGCGACGTGCTCCTCCAGCGCCGGATCGAAGACCAGCGTGTGGATCTCCGCGTTGTCCAGCACGTACGCGTGGTCGTCGAGCGAGCCCAGCGGGTGCAGCGGCGTGCCGCGGGAGCCCGCCAGCATGCCCGCACCGGTCGCGAACAGGACCTCGGGCCGGTTGCGGGCCAGAATGGACACCCCGTCGCCGGGGCCGAGCCCGATCGACCGGTAGGCCTGGGTCCAGCGGCTGACCGCTTCGCGGTAGCCGCGGTAGGTGATGGTCTCGCCGTCGACCAGCACCGCCGGCCGGTCGTCGTATCGGTTGAGCGCGGTGACCAGGAGGTCCGGCATCAGGGGCGGGGAATGCAACGACGTTGTCGACATGGTCGCCTCGTACCGTCGAGGCCGGGACGTGGCCCGGCCAGTGGCCGATGAGCTACTCGAGAAATGTGGGCGCGTTCGGCGTCACGAAAAGTGGGGGTTCGGCGGGGTACCACGCCGAATCGTGAACCGGAGTTTACACATCTTTCATGGTGTGACAAGGCCAACAAGTGGGTAGAACACGTTCTCATGAGGAGTTCTTCAGAACTTTGAACCTCGATTCACTGCCTGCCGTACGGTAGGCCCATGACCAAAGTTCTGGACGGCGTCCGGGTCCTGGAAGTGGCGGCCTGGACGTTCGTACCCGCCGCCGGCGCGGTGCTGGCCGACTGGGGCGCGGACGTCATCAAGGTCGAGCAACCCGGCTCCGGCGATCCGCAGCGTGGCCTGGTCACCTCGGCGTTGATGGGCGGCGACGCCGCGAACGTCAACTACCTGATCGAGCAGCCGAACCGGAACAAGCGCAGCCTCACGATCAACCTCAAGACGCCCGGTGGGCGTGACCTGCTGCTGGCGCTGGCCGCCCGGTCCGACGTCTTCCTCACGAACTGGCTGGAGCCCGCCCGGCGCAAGCTGAACATCGACGTCGACGACATCCGCGCGGTCAACCCGTCGATCGTCTACGTGCGGGGCAGCTCGCACGGGCCGGAGGGGCCGGACAGCCACAAGGGCTCGTTCGACAGCGCGGCGGTCTGGTCGCGGTCCGGCGTGGCCAGCGTGATCACGCCGCCCGGCGACTACCCGGTGGTCCAGCCCGCCGCCTACAACGACCTGGCCGGTGGTCAGACCATCGCCGGCGGCATCGCTGCGGCGCTGCTGCACCGTGAACGCACCGGTCAGGGCGCCGTCGTGGACGTCTCGCTGCTCGGGCTCGGCATGTGGCTGATGTCCGCGGAGATCATCAGCGCCCGCGCCTACAACATCACCTCGCCGGTGCCGCGCAACGCCCGCGGTAAGACGCCGAATCCGCTGGTGGCCAACTACCAGACCCGCGACGGGCGGTACCTGCAGCTGATGATGTTGCAGTCCGACCGGTACTGGCCGGAGTTCTGCCGCACGGTCGGGCGGCCCGAGTGGGTCGAGCAGTATCCGGACGCGACCGCGCGCTACCTGCAGCGCCGCGAGGTGATCGCGCTGCTCGACGAGTTGTTCGCCGCGCGTGACCTGGCCGAATGGCGCACGATCCTGGGCCCGATGGAGGGCGCGTGGGCGCCGGTGCAGACCCCGTACGAGGTGGCCGAGGACCCGCAGGCCACCGCGAACGCGTACGCGCAGACCGTCCGCAAGGGAGACCTGGAGTTCCCGCTGATCACCAACCCGGTGCAGTTCGACGGCGAAGCCCCCGAACTACGCCCGGCGCCGGAGGCGGGGCAGCACACTGAGGAGATCCTGCTCGAGCTCGGTTACAACTGGGACGACATCGCCGAGCTGTCGGAGAAGGGCGCGATCTGACCATGCCGCTGCCTCTCGTCACCCCCGAGAACGAGTTCTACTGGACGGCTGGCGCGGACGGTGTGCTGCGGATGCGGCACTGCCGTTCGTGCGACGCGCTGATCCACCCGCCGCGGCCCGCGTGCCACCGCTGCCGGTCCTCCGCGCTGGACACCGTCGAGCTGTCCGGGCGCGGGCAGATCGTCGGCGTGACGGTCAACCACCAGCAGTGGGGAATCGACCCGCCGGAGCCGTACACGCTCGCCGCGGTCGCGCTCGACGACGACTACCGGGTCCGGATCACCGGAAGGGTGCACGGCGACGGCGCGGTCATCGGGGCGCCGGTGACCGTGGAGTTCGCGCAGGCCAAGGACGTCTGGATCCCGCAGTTCCGGGTGGCCGGCGAGCCGAGTGACCTCCCGCCGCTGGAAGAGGACCCCGCGGTCGTGCGGTCGACGGCCCGGCCGCCGGTCTCCGCCGACCGGTACGAGGAGAAGTCCGCGGTCACCGGGATCGGCATGAGCCGGATCGGTCGGCGGCTGATGGCCGACCCGCTGGCCCTGACCGTCGAGGCCTGCCGCGCGGCCGTCGAGGACGCCGGCCTGACGTTCGACGACATCGACGGGCTGGCGACCTACCCGGGCGGCACGGTGCCCGGCGGCTTCTCCGAGGGCGGCCTGACGCTGGTCGAGGAGACGCTGCGGCTGCGCCCGGTCTGGTACAACGGCGGCGGTGAGGTGCCGGGGCCCGGTGGCTCCGTGGTCGCGGCGATGCTCGCGGTCGCCGCCGGGTTGTGCCGCCACGTGCTCGTGTATCGCACGGTCTGGCAGGCCACGCATACGGAGTTGCTGCGCTCCGGGCGCCTGCGGTTCGGTGGTGGTGGGCGGGTGGGGCCGCCGATGGACTTCATGCTTCCGGTCGGGGCGACGTCCGCGGCGCACCCGCTGGCGATCACCGCGTCGCACTACATGCACCGGTACGGCGTCGAGCGGGAGACGCTCGGCTGGATCGCGCTCAACCAGCGAGCCAACGCCGCGCGGAACCCGACCGCGATCTACCGCACGCCGATGACGATGGACGACTATCTCGGCGCGCGGCTGGTCACGACGCCGTTCGGGCTCTACGACTGCGACGTGCCGTGTGACGCGTCGATCGCCGTCGTGATCTCGCGCGCCGACGTGGCCGCCGACCTGCGGCAGCCACCGGTGCGGTTCGCCGCGGTCGGCACCCAGATCACCGAACGCGTCGCCTGGGACCAGAGCACGCTCACCCACGAGCCGCAGGTGCTCGGCTCGGCGGCGCACCTGTGGAGCCGCACCGACCTGCGCCCCGCGGACGTCGACGTCGCCGAGCTCTACGACGGGTTCACGTTCAACTGCCTGTCCTGGCTGGAGGGTCTCGGATTCTGCGGGATCGGCGAGGCGGCCGGCTTCGTGGAGGGCGGCAAGCGGATCGCACTCGACGGCGAGCTGCCGCTCAACACCCACGGCGGGCAGCTCTCGCACGGCCGGACGCACGGCTTCGGGCTGCTGCACGAGGCCGTCACCCAGTTGCGCGGTCACGGTGGCGACCGGCAGGTGCCGGGTGCGGAGGTAGCCGTGGTCTCCAGCGGCGGCCTCACACCGTCGTCCTGCATGTTGCTGGTGAAGGAGCGCTGATGAACGCGGGAAGTCGATGGGTCAGCACGACCGGACCGACCGAGGTGCTGATCGTCCGTCCGCCGTCCGGGCAGGTGGAGCTGCGGTGCGGTGGTGAGCTGATGGCCCCTTCGGGCTCTGTGGCGCGCGAGGGGGTGGCCCACGGCGGGGAGCCACTGCTCCTCGGCAAGCGGTACACCGACGCGGCGAGCGGGCTGCAACTGCTCTGCACCAAACCCGGTCCCGGCCCGGTCGAGGTCGACGGTCGGCCGGTCGAACGCCTCGACGCCAAGCCGCTGCCGGCGTCCGACTAAGTCTCGCTACGAGGGAACATGGCTCTTCCCAAGGACGCGAAGATCATCTCGGTCGACGACCACGTCATCGAACATCCCCGGGTTTTCCTCGACCGGTTACCGGCCAAGTGGCAGGACGAGGCACCGCGGATCGAGAAGCTGCCGGACGGCAACGACACCTGGATCTACGAGGGCAGGCAGTCGGGCAACTTCGCGCTGAACGCGGTCGCCGGGAAGCATCCGCGCGAGTTCGGCATGGACCCGCGCAGCTACGACGACATGTTGCCGGGCTGTTACGACATCGCGCAGCGCATCAAGGACATGGACATCGAGGGTGTCTGGGCGCAGATGTGCTTCCCGAACTTCGGTGGGTTCGCCGGCAGCACGTTCCAGATCGCGAAGGACAAGGAGCTGGCGGCGGCCTGCATCACCGCCTACAACGACTTCATTCTGGACGAGTGGTGCGCGTATGCGCCCGACCGGCAGATCCCGCTGGTGATGGTGCCGTTCTGGGACATCGACGCGTCGGTGAAGGAGATCGAGCGCACCGCAGCCAAGGGCGCCCGGTCGGTGACGTTCCTGGAAGCACCGCACAAGGTCGGTCTGCCGAGCTACCACACCGACCACTGGGACCGAATCTTCCGCGTCTGCGAGGAGGCTGAGCTGCCGCTCTCGATGCATTTCGGGTCCGGTGGCATGCCGAAGGGGCTGGCCAAGGACGGCGACTTCTTCATCGGGATCGCGCTGTTCGGCATCAACTCGATGATGGCCACCGTCGACCTGTTGGTCTCGGACGTGTTCTACAAGTTCCCCGGCCTCAAGATCGCGCTGTCCGAGGGTGGCATCGGCTGGATCCCGTACATCCTGGAGCGCACCGACTACTCGTGGGGCCGCCACAAGTACTGGACCGGCGTGAACCCGGACAAGCGGCCGTCGGAGCTGTTCCGCGAGCACATCTACGGCTGTTTCATCGCCGACGACGCCGGGATCGCGTTGCGGGGATCGATCGGCATCGACAACATCATGTTTGAGAGCGACTACCCGCACTCGGACTGCAACTGGCCGCACACCCGGAAGCTGCTGGAGGATGCTCTGGCCGACGTGCCGGACGACGAGGCTCGGAAGATCGTCGAGACCAACGCCAGGACCCTCTACCGCTTCCCGGGGTGATTCGATGGAGAACACCGATGTCGCGCTGCTGATCTTCCGCGTCGTGATCGGCGGCACGCTCGTACTGCACGGGCTCAACCACTGGCGCGGCGGCGGGAAGATCGCCGGCACCGCGAGCTGGTTCGAGAGCCTCGGCCTGCGGCCCGGCCGGGTGCACGCCTGGTCGAGCGTGCTGGTCGAGATCGGTGCGGGCATCGCGCTCGCGATCGGGCTGTTCACGCCGCTGGCGGCCGGCGCGCTGATCGGTGTGATGGTCGTGGCCGGCGTGATCGAGCACCGGTCGCACGGCTTCTTCGTGTTCCGCAACGGCTACGAGTACGTGCTGATGATCGCGGTGATCTGCGTCGGGCTGTCGGTCAGTGGGCCCGGCGAGATCTCCGCCGACGCCGAACTCGGACTGCCGCTGTGGGACGGCGTCGTCGGCTCGTTGATCGCGGTCGTGATCGGCGTCGGCGGAGCGGTAGGGCTGCTGGCGTTCGCGTGGCGTCCGGACGCGCCGGCCCGGACGCCGGTCAGCTCAGACGTCGCCGAGTAGGCACTCTTCGGCGAACGCGAGGACGCCGAGGTGGTAGCCGCGGGCGGCGTGGGACAGGCTCATGTTGTGCGGCGCCCCGGGCTGGACGTTCGTCACCACCCGGGGCGCGGCGGAGAACACCGCCGCCAGCTCGGCGAGTGCTTCCGGCGTGTGGTCCCAAATCCGGTCCTCCGCGCCGACCGTCAGCCGGACCGGGACGCCGACCTTCGCGGCGAACGCGGGCAGCTCGCGCCGCCACACCTCGGCGTCCGCGGGCTCCGGGCGGATCACGTCGCCGCGCCGCCCGCCGGTGTCCTTGCCGCCGGGCGGGTAGAGCGTGTCGGGTCCCCAGACCAGGTCCCGTACCGAGAGCCCGCGGACGTCGCGGGGCCCGTCACCGTCGGCGGGGGAGAGGTCGATCTCCACGTGCCGGAGCCCGTTGCCGCACATCTCCCAGCCGATCACGCCGGGTACGCCGTCGACGACCAGCCGGGAGGCCTGCGCGGCTCCGGCCGAGTGGGAGACGACGACGACCCGGTCGCCGCCGTAGCGGCTGACCGCCTGTGCGACCGCGTCCCGGTACAGCGCGGCCCGGTCGCTGCGGGAGAGGTCCGCGGTGTGGCCCGCGGACGCGCCGTAGCCCGGCCGGTCGAGCGCGATCACCGTGTGCCCCAGGTGGGTGGCGAGCGTCAGCAGCGACTGGTCGGGATGGGCCGCGCCGTGGAAGTAGCGTGCCCTGGCCACCGCGCCGTGCACGGCGACGATCGTCGACCGCGGTTCGGGAACGACCGCCACCAGGCCGGACAGCGGAACCTGTCCGACCTGGACGGTCACGGATTCGTTCAAAGCCGCTCCTTCTGAATTCTGAGTCACTACAGTGAACCGCAATTCAGAGTGAATCGGGAAGGACTGCGTCGATGACGACGTCCAAACACGTGGGCACCCGCCCCGAGATCGCGCTCGACGTGCACGGGCGGGCGTTCCGGGACGCGAACTACGCCATCTACGACGACCTGCGGGCACGGACCCCGGTCGCCTGGTCGACCGAGAACGGCGGCTTCTGGGTCCTCACCGACTACGAGTCCACGTTCGACGCCACCCGCGACGACGACCTGTTCACCTCGACGCCCGGCACGAACATTCCGTTCACCGGCCAGGAGACCGGCGCCGGGCTGGCCGCGATCCTTCCGCCGATCCACACCGATCCGCCGCTGACCGGGGCGATGCGGTCGCTGACCACCCGCTTCCTGTCGCCGGCCCGGGCCGAGGCGATGCTGCCGGAGATCCGCGCGATCGCCGACGAGCTGATCGACGAGTTCATCGAGTCCGGCGAGGCCGACCTGGTCGGGCAGCTCACGACGCCACTACCGGCCCGGGTGATCCTGCGCCTGCTCGGGTGGGCCGAGGAGCCGTGGCCCGAGTGGGTGACGGTCATCCACACGTTCATCCACGGCGACGAGTACGGGATGACGCGCGACGAGGCCACCGAGCGCGTCACGAACCTGATCTTCGGCGAGCTGGGCAGGCGCGAGGAGCTCGGCGCTCCCGCCGACGACATGGTCGGCTGCATCCTCAACGGTCAGGTGGAGGGCCGTCCGCTGAGCGTCGAGGAGCAGTTCGGCTACCTGCTGCTCCTGCTGTTCGGCGGCATGGACACCACCAGCGGGCTGACCGGCAACTCGCTGCTGCGGATGATCGAGCAGCCGTCGCTCAAGCAGCAGCTGCTCGACCGCCCGGAGCTGATCCGCTCGGCGACCGAGGAGTTCCTGCGGCACGGCACACCCACCCAGGGCCTGGCCCGCACGGTGAGCCGCGACACCGACTGGCGTGGCGTCCGGCTGGCCAAGGGGGACCGGGCGCTGCTGCTCTGGGCCGCGGCCAACCGCGACCCGGAGGCGTTCGAGAACCCGGCGGAGATCAACCTCGAACGCGCACCCAACCGGCACATGGCGTTCGGCGTCGGGCAGCACCGCTGCCTCGGCTCCAACCACGCCCGGGTGATGTTCCGGGTGATGGTCGAGCAGATCCTGGCGCGGCTGCCCGACTTCACGCTCGCCGGTGAACCCGTGCGGTACGGCGACGCGGCCGCGGTCTACGCGCTGAAGGAGCTTCCCGTGCGGTTCACGCCGGGACCACGAGTGGGGGTGCCGGTATGAGCATGCTGATCGACGGTGAGCTGGTCGGAGCCTCGGACGGTGGTGCGTTCGAGAACGTCAACCCGGCCACCGAAGAAGTGCTGGGCGTCGCTCCCGACGGCACCGCTGACGACGCCGTTCGTGCACTCGACGCTGCGAGCCGGGCGTTCGACACCACCTCCTGGTCCACCGACCCCGATTTTCGCCGCCGGTGTCTCGTCCAACTGCAGGACGCGCTGCGCAAGCAGGCGGACCGGATCCGCGATCTGGTGATCGCGGAGTCCGGGACCCCGGACTTCACGACCCGGATCACCCAGCTCGACGGCCCGATCGACTACCTCTCGCACTACATCGACCTGCTGGAGCACTACCCGTTCGAGCGCGAGCTGCCGGTCAAGGACATCTTCGGCAGCCCGACCCGGCGCACGGTGCGGCGCGAGGCGGCCGGGGTCGTCACCGCGATCACGCCCTGGAACTACCCCGTCTACCTCAATCTCGCGAAGGCGTCCGCCGCGCTCGCGGCCGGGTGCACGGTGGTGCTGAAGCCCGCGCCGGAGACGCCGTGGAGCGCGACCGAACTGGGCCGGGTGGTCGCTGAGCACACCGATATCCCGCCGGGAGTGTTCAACGTGCTGACGACGTCGTCCGTCGAGGTCGCCGAGCTGCTCACGTCGCATCCGGCGGTCGACCACGTGACGTTCACCGGATCGACGGCGACCGGGCGCCGGGTGATGGCCGCCGCCGCCCCGACGATCAAGCGGGTGACGCTGGAGCTCGGCGGCAAGTCCGCGGCGATCGTGCTGGACGACGCCGACCTGGCCGCCGCCGTGGGGTCGGTGGTGTTCGGCGTCTGCGTGCACGCGGGCCAGGGCTGCGTGCTGCTGACCCGGCTGCTGGTGCCACAGTCCCGGCTGGCCGAGGCCGAGGAGCTCGCGGTCGCCACGCTGGCCGGCATTCCGTGGGGTGACCCGCGGGACCCGTCGAACATCATGGGGCCGGTGATCAGCGCCCGGCAGCGCGACCGGGTGCTCTCGTACTACGACCTGGGACGCGCGGAGGCGCGGCTGCTGGCCGGTGGTGGGGCCCCGCCGGGCCGCGGGTACTTCGTCGAGCCGACGCTGTTCAGCGACGTCGACCCGGCCTCGCGTCTGGCGCAGGAAGAAGTCTTCGGACCGGTGCTCGCGATCATCCCCTACTCCTCGGAGGAGGAGGCGATCGCGATCGCCGACGGGACTCCGTACGGGCTGAGCGCGGGCGTCTTCAGCGCCGACGAGGAGCGCGCGATGCGGGTGGCGCGGCGGCTGCGCACCGGGACGGTCGGCGTCAACGGCGCGCAGTGGTTCGACCCGGAGTCGCCGTTCGGCGGTTACAAGCAGAGCGGCGTCGGACGCGAGTGGGGCACCGAGGGCCTCGAAGACTTCCTCGAGATCAAAACCATCGCCAGGCCTTGAAAGGAGCATTCATGGGGCGCGTTGAAGGCAAGGTCGCCTTCGTCACCGGCGCGGCACGCGGACAGGGCCGCAGCCACGCGGTGCGGCTGGCCGAGGAAGGCGCGGACATCATCGCGATCGACCTCTGCAAGAACATCGACACGGTCGACTACCCGCTGTCGACGCCGGAGGACCTGAAGGAGACCGCTCGCCAGGTCGAGGCGCTGGACCGCCGGATCGTGGCCAGGGAGGTCGACACCCGGGACCCGGTGGCACTGCGGGCCGCGCTCGAGGCCGGGGTCGCCGAGCTGGGGCACCTCGACGTCGTCGTCGCCAACGCCGGGATCGCGCCGATGTCCGGGCGGCCGAAGCTGCAGGCCTGGTCGGACGTCATCGACGTGAACCTGATCGGTGCGATCAACACGATCCAGGCCGCGCTGCCCCACCTGGGCAAGGGTGCGTCGATCATCGCGACCGGGTCGATCGCCGCAATGATCTCGAACGAGACCGCGGGGAACCCGGGCGGCGACCCGGGCGGCACCGGCTACATGTGGGCGAAGCGGACGTTAGCCAGCTACATCCACGAGCTGGGCCGGACCGTGATCCCCGCCCGGATCCGGGTGAACGCGGTCCACCCGACGAACACCAACACGAACATGCTGCACAGCCGCCCGATGTACCGCGCGTTCCGCCCGGACAAGGAGAACCCGACCCGCGAGGAGGCCGAGGAGGTCTTCCCGACGATGCAGGGCTTCAACGTGCCCTACGTCGAGCCGGGGGACATCTCCGCGATGGTGGTCTTCCTGGCGTCCGACGAGTCCCGGTACGTCACCGGCATGCAGATGCGGGTGGACGCCGGCGCCTACCTCAAGCTCTACGACTGGCACGTCTGATGCGGGTCGGGGCCACGACGGCCGTGGCGGACCCGATGGCAGACTGAAACCGTGCACGAACCGACATCGGCGGCTCTCAGCCCTCGCGAGCTGCGCAAGCAGCAGCGAGTGGCGACGAGCCGGGAGCAGATCCTGGACACCGCCGAGGAGCTGTTCGGCAACCACGGCTACCGCGCCACCAGCCTGCAGCAGGTGGCCGAGCGGTGCGAGTTCTCGGTCGGTGCGCTCTATCAGTTCTTCAGCGGCAAAGAAGAGCTGCTCCGCGGTGTGATGGAGCGGCGCGGCCTGGTGCAACTCGCCGAGATGCGCCGGGCCGCCGAGGGCGGCGACCTGCTCGCGCTCGTCGACACGATCGTCGCGTTCCACCGCCGGTACCCGGCTTTCGGCCGGCTGTCGGCGCGCGTCTACTCCGCCGGTTCGGACGCCCCGGCGGGGTACCACCTGTTCGAAGCGAACTACCGCACCGCGATGGATCTCTACGCATCGGTGATCGTCTCCGGGCAGCAGCGCGGGGTGATCCGCGCGGGCAACCCCCAGGCGCTGGCGCGGCTGCTGTCCAGCATGGTCACCGCGTACCACCGCGTCGACCCGGAGCTGGTCGGCTCCGGCCCGACGCTGACCGAGCCGGAGTTCCGGCAGATCGTCGCCCGGGCGTTCGCCGCATGACCAGCCCACGGGAGCTGCGGCGGCAACAGCGGGTAGCGACCAGCCGGGAGCAGATCCTGGACACCGCTGAGGAGCTGTTCGGCAGCCAGGGCTACCGGGCGACCAGCCTCCAGCGGGTCGCCGAGCGGTGCGAGTTCTCGGTCGGTGCGCTGTACCAGTTCTTCAGCGGCAAGGAAGAGCTCCTGCAGGCGGTGATGTACCGCCGCGGGAACGACCTCTTCGCCGCGATGCGCGGCGCGATCAGCCCGGACGAGACCGGCGTCGCGAACCTGGTGGCCGTCGTCGAGGCGATCAGCGCGTTCTTCGAACGCTTCCCTTCCTACGGTCAGCTGACGATCCGCCTCGCGTCGCCGGGGGAGGACGCGCCGAAGGACCTGAGCCCGGCGGGCGAGGGCTTCGCCGGTGCGCTCGCGCTCTTCGCCGACGTGCTGCGCAGCGGGCAGCGGTCGGGGGACGTGCGGCCCGGCGATCCGGCGGCGCTGGCCGAGCTGGCGTCCAACATGATGACCGCGTACCTCCGCGACCGCGGATCGGAGGGCCTGACGTCCGGAGAGTTCCGGGAGATCCTCTCCCGGGCGTTCTCGGCTGTCGGATAAGCGCAGGCGCGTCGAACGCCGTCCCGGGGCGGACCATGCTCGATCGATGGCGCGGGTCTTCGTCTCGCACGCCGGCCCGGATCTCGAGTCGGCCGAACGCATCGCGCGCTGGCTCGTCGACGACGGGCACGACGTCTTCCTCGACCGGGACGCCCAGCGTGGTCTCGTGCTGGGCGAGAACTGGCAGCAGCGGTTGCACGAGCGGCTCCGCGGAGCGGACGCCGTCGTCTGCCTCCTCACCCCGGAGTACGCGGCGTCGGTCTGGTGCGCGGCCGAGCTGGCCGTCGCGCTGTCTCGGGGGAGCAGGGTCCTGCCGCTGCGTCTCACGTCGGGAAGCACCCACCCGCTCCTCCCCGACGACATCCAGTACAGCGACCTCTCCACCCCGGACGCCGCCCGGGAGCACCTGCGCGAGGCGTTGCTCCGGCTGGACGCCGCCGGTGGCGCCGGATGGCCCGACGACCGGAGCCCGTACCCGGGGTTGCGTCCGTTCGACGCCGGGGAGAACCGGGTGTTCTTCGGCCGGAATCGTGAGGTCGCCGAGCTGGCGGGCCTCCTGCGCTCGCCGGCCGAGCCGGACCTGATCGTCGTGCTCGGGCCGTCCGGCTGCGGGAAGTCCTCGCTGGTGCGCGCCGGGCTGGTGCCGCTGATCGCGGCGGAGCCGGGCTGGTGGACGCTCCCGGCCGTGCTGCCCGGCGCGGATCCGGTCGGCGCTCTCGCACGCGAACTGGCCGGCGCCGGGCGGCAGTGCGGGCTGGAGTGGACGGTCAGTGGGGTTCGGGAGCGGCTCGTCGGCGACGGGCTGCGCGCGGTGGCGGACGACCTGCTGGTCGCCGCGCCGGGCGGCTGGGAGCGCCGCCGGTTGTTGCTCGTGCTGGACCAGCTGGAGGAAGTCGTCACGCTGGCCGACGCTCCGGCCCGCGCCGGGCTGGCCGACCTGCTGTCTGCGCCCGGGCCGGTGCGCACCGTGGCCACGCTCCGGCCGGAGTTCCTCGATCAGGTCCTCGCCGGACCCGAGCTGAGCGGCCTGCCGATGCGGCCGTTCCCGCTACGACCGCTGCGGCGCGAGATGTTGCCGGTGGTGGTGGAGGAACCCGCGCGGCTGGCGGGCCTCGAGCCGGAGCCCGCGCTGGTGGACCGGATCGTCGCGGACGCCGGGTCGGGGGACGCCCTTCCGCTGCTCGCCTACAGCCTCGAGCAGCTGAGCGAGGGCGTCGGCCGGGGCGGGCGGCTGACGCTGCAGCGTTACGAGGAGATGGGTGGCGTCCGAGGCGCGCTGGCCCAGCAGGCCGACGCCGCACTGGCCGACGCCGCGTCCACCGGACGGCATCGCGACCAGGTGATGGGCACGTTGCTGCGGCTGGTCACCGTCGACGAGCAGGGCAGGCCCGCGCGGTGGCGGGTGGCCAGGGACGAGCTGAGCGTCGCCGAACAACGTGACGCGGACGCGTTCGTGCGGCGTCGGCTGCTGATCACCGATACTGAGAACGGAACCGTCGTCGTCGGAGTTGCCCACGAGGCCTTCCTGACCGCGTGGCCGCCGCTGGCCGACGCGATCGCCGCCGACACCGCCGCGCTGCGGGCCCGGCGGGCCGTGGAGCAGGCCGCGGCGCGGTGGGACGAGTCGGCCCGGCCGCGGCGCCTGCTGTGGGAGCGGAACCAGCTCGGCTCGGCGGTCAGCGATCTGCGGGACCGGTCCTCGCTCAGCCCGCGAGGTGCGGCGTTCTTGCGGAGCAGCGTGCGGTTCGAGCGGCGGCGGCGATTCCGCGCGACGTCGATCCTGGCCGGTCTGCTGGTCCTCGCGGTGATCGGTGGCCTCGTCGCCGTAGTACAGCGTCAGACCGCGCAGGAGCAGCAGCGCGCAGCGACCGGCAGGCAGTTGCTCGCGCAGGCCGCGAGCCTGCGCGCCCGGGATCCGTTCACCGCGATTCAGCTGTTCACCGCCGCCTACCGGATCCATCCCAGCGACGAGACTCGCTCCGGCCTGGCCAGCGCAGTGGTCGGCAACCACTTCGTGGCCCGGCTTCGCCTCGACGGTTCGTCGATCGACGACGTGGCGTATGCGCCGGACGGCTCGACGATGGCGACGGCCTCGCGGGGACAGGGGATCACGCTCTGGGACACGAGGGTCGAGACGCAGCCCCGGCCGGTCAGCCGACCTGGTGGGATCGATCCTCTGGCCCGGGTCGGGTCGCTGGCCTACACACCCGACGGCCGGACACTCGTGGCGGGCGACCGCTACGGCCTGGTCGGACTCTGGGACGTCGGGAATCCGAGGGCGCCGCGCCTACGGCAGCGGCTGGTGGCAGCCGTGGGCGGGTGGATCAGCGCTCTCGTGATCGACGGCAGCGGGCAGTACCTGGCCGTGGGTACGAGCCGCCGTACTGTCGTAATCTGGGACATCCGGGACCCGGACGCGCCGCGTGCCCTCGGGAGCCCACTCCTCCTGGAGAGCCGTGCGCGCTCGCTCGCGCTGAAGGGCGAGCAGATGGCAGTCGGAACCGAGGGTGGGCAGACCCTGGTGTTCGTGATGGACGTACCAGGGTCCCCGCGCCACGTTGCCACCATCCAGGGGGCAGGCGACGGCCTCGTGACCGCAGTGCGCTTCACGGGCTCCGCACTGGTCACCGGGGAGGAGAGCGGGGACGTCGCCGTCTTTGACCTGTCCCGGCCCGCGGTTCCCCGCCGCGTCGCTACGCGCCGGCTGGGGAGCGCCGTGAACGCGGTCGACGTCGGTGACACGTCCCCCTTCGACCTGGCGATCGCCACCGGCGGCCGCACGGTCGTCGTCTGGAACACGCTCGGCAATACGCTCACCGATGCCACCGACCCGTTCTTCGGAGGGCACACCGACAGGGTGCACGCCGTGGCGTTCCGGCCCGGCGGCGATACGCTCGTCTCGGGGAGCGAAGACGGTACGGCGATAGTCTGGAGCCTCGCCGGGGCCGGCGCGCCCTCGGCGATCTCCTCGGTCGAGGACCACGACGGTCCGGTGGTGGATCTGGCGACGAGCGACGACCACCGGCTCGTCGCCAGCCTCGGCAGTGACGGCACGGTCATGCTGTGGAGCCTCGCCGATGCGCGGCGTCCGAAGCGCCGAGGAACTCCGCTCCGGATCGGCGAGCCGGCGAACACGGTCGCCTTGAGCCCCGACGGCAGACGGCTCGCGGTGGGCAGCACCGCCGGAAACTTCTGGCTGTGGGACGTCACCGATCCGGCCATGCCCAGGGCGGTCCCGGGGACGACGGACGTCGGGCAGGTGGTCCTCGACCTGGCGTTCTCGCGCGACGGCCGGGTGGTGACCGTGGGGACCGAACGTGGCCCGACGCGCTGGGACGTCACGGATCCACGCGCGGTCCGGCGGCTCGAGCCCCCGTTGGGCGGGCATCCGGCGTACGCCGTCGCGTTCAGTTCGCGCGGCGTGCTCGCCGCCGCGGACGTTACCGGTGAGGTGAGGCTCTGGGACCCGCGCCGGAAAGTGCGAAACACTACGGCGTACAAACTCAGCGGGTACAGCGACGGTATTCGGTCGATGGCGTTCGCCCCCGACGGTGACACGCTGGCAACGGGCGGGAACGACGGCACACTGATGCTCTGGGACGTGCACGACGCGACTGCTCCTCGACCGTTGATCGCCGGGGTTCCTGCGCACGCCGGTGCCGTCCGTAGCCTGGCCTTTTCGCCGGACGGCTCGACACTGGCCAGCACTGGGATGGACTCCACGACGTCGCTGTGGGACCTGACCGACCGCTCAGCGCCGCACCGGCTAGGGCAGCAGTTTCTCGGCGGCGAGGACAGCGTGGTCTTCGGCCCGAACGGCGACATCCTCGCCGCTGCTTCCGCAGACGGCTCGATCGAGTTGTGGGACCTCGCCGCGATGAATCGGCTCCGGCGCGATCCGGCGCGGGCGGCCTGCAACCTCACCGGAGGCCTGAACCGGGAGCAGTGGGCACGTTTCGTGCCCGACCTGGACTACGTCGACACCTGCCCGCGCTAGCGGCTGGTGAACGCCCAGATCAGGACGCCGACGCCGATCAGGATGAACGTACCGCCGCCGGACAGCGCACCGGCCATGGTCGATTCGTAGGACAGCTCGCCCGGGTGATCGAGGTAGACGTCCTGCGGGTGCTCCGGGTCGTACCGCACCGGCATGTCGTCGCCGACCTCGAAGTCCGGCGCAGCGACCGTCGGCTTGACCTCCGTGCGGACGCGCCGCCTCCGCTGGGTGCGAAACTCGATGCGATAGTTGTATCCGGCCTCGCGCTGCCATTCTTTCTCGAGGACCTCGGCCGTCGCCGTCTCGAACTGGGTCGCGGCATCGACCCGCAGTGAGGCCTGGAACCAGGCCACGCCCACGATGGTCAAACCGAACAGGATCGAGAGGACGCAGACGAAGACGATGACGGCCATGGCCGGGACCGTAGGGCGCGGATCGGACACCGGGCCGGTCCACGTCGGATACTCGACGTTCCGGTCGGGATGGCAGGCTGGTCGCTGATGAACACTCGAGTGGGTACGGTGCTGAGCTGGGCCGGCCTCGGTGTCGTCTGCGTGGTGGCGTCGCTCGGTCTGTACGGCGCGCTGCACCTGCTGCCGCCGTCAGCACAATTGGACTGGAGCCGTCGCACGATCAGCCACTACGCGCTGTTGTCGAACGGCTGGCTGTTCGACCTGGCGACGCTGCTGCTGGCCGCCGGGTCGCTCGCGGTGCTGGTCGCGCTCCGTCAGGCCGGGGCGGTGGGCCGGAACGCGACGCTAGCGTTGCTGCTCTGGGTCGTCGGGTTGGTCGGCGTCGTCTGGTTCGAGAAGCACAACTGGTCGACGGGTCCGTCGGTCAGCGGCGACGTCCACCGCGCCGCGAGCCTGCTCGCGTTCCTCAGCCTTCCCACCGCTGCCCTGCTGGCCGCGGCTCCCCGCCGACGAGAACGCGGCGCGCGGCTGGTGGCGCTCGGCGGTTGGGTGTCACTGCTGTGCTTCTCGCCGATTCTCTGGGCGCTACTGTCCGAGCCCTGGACCGGTGTGCGATGGTGGCGTGCGATTCCGCTGGGTGGCGTGGAGCGTCTGCTGGGGCTCGCCGAGGTAGCGACGGTGCTGATCCTGGCGTGGTGGGCGGTGCGGACGTCAGCCGGTCGGCTACGTCAGACGCGGGGTTCTGGGTAGCGTTCGAAGGTTTGACGCGCACCGCAGGGGCTCCGCGCCGTGCGACGAACACGGGGGACGCCACCGGTCAGGGGCGGCGGCGAGGTCGGCGACCACCAGGCCTGCAAGTACGCGGTGTAGTAGCGGCAGACGTGGATCAATGGAGGTACACGCCTCGCCGGGCGCGCTGGCGCAGCACCGGAAGAGGTTCACGAATGTCGCCCTCTGCCATTCGGGCGGGCCGATGACCTCGATCTGACCCTCGGCCTCGACTTAACCCTCGGCCTTAGCATCGGCCTCGACCTTGGCATCGACCTCGGCGTCGGATCGGCAGAGGGCCGGGGCCAGGCCGGTCCCTGGCCGACCGGAGGTCGAGCCGCGGCGGTCTGACCGCTTCGTGGAATGCGCCCGCGCGGCTTCCATACTCGCGGTCGTCCGCCCGATTGGGGGACGCCATCGCTCAGCGCTGCGAGCCACCAGCGCGGGCAACCCGGACCTACTCCGGGCCGGAGGATTCGCAGTTGCGGGTTTCTGGCGCACGCGCGAAGCTCCCGGTCCGGCGAGCCTCGCCACGTGTCCGTGTCAGCGGTCTTCGAATTCGCGGCCGGCTGCACGCCAGTGGCCGGAACGTTCAGAGCAGTGATCCCCGCTTGTGGACAGCGGTTTTCTGTCGGTGGGCGCCGATAGAATCTCGCACATGAGTTCGATGGTCGAGTGTGTGGCGGTGTTGCGGGAGTTGGCCGGGGAAGACCTCGGCGGGCTCCCCGATTCCGCGCAGCTGGGCCGGGTGGAGGGCTGGGAAGAGATCGTGCGGGTGGCCCAGGCCGGCCTCGCCGAGGCCGTCGGTGCGGTGCACCGCCGGGGTGCGGTGGCCTACAACGGTGCCCCGTCGACGAAGGCCTGGCTGCAGGGCTCGTTGAGAATGACCTCGGGTGAGGCCAGCGCTCTGGTCGATACCGCGCGCCGGTTACCGGTTCTGCCGCGTTTCGCCGGCGCCCTGTCCGCCGGGGTGGTCTCGTTCGGGCATGTGAAGGTCGCGGCGTGGCTGGCCCGGAAGGTCGACGCGGTGGATCCGGATTTGGTGCCTACGGCTGAGGAGATGTTGTTCGAGAACGCCCACCGGCTCAGCTGCTCAGAGTTGCGGCAGATCGCCAAACGCATCCTCGAGCACCTGCTCCCGGCGAAGGAGCATCCGCCGGAACCCGAACGCGCGGTGTATCTGGGTCAGACCTACGACGACATCTGGGACCTCAAAGGCTCCCTCTCGCCCGAATGCGGAGCGATGCTGCAGACCTACTTCGCGACGCTGCCGAAGCCTGATCCCGAAGACATGCGGTCGGCGGCCGAACGCCGCCACGACGCGCTGCGGGACCTCATCCGGCACATCCTGGATACCGGCGAGCTTCCGACCACCGCCGGTGAACAACCCCACCTCACCGTCCTCGTCCACGCGAGCGACCTGCGCCGCACCCCGGCCGGCCGCACCGTCCTGGCCGACACCCCGGTTTCCGCCCCGGACACTCCGCTGCCCGAGATCCTGGTCCGGCCGGACGACGAGTGGCCCCTCGACGCTGACGGGGAGCAGGAGTGGGTCACCGACTGGGATTGGGACGTGGTCGCCGACTGGCTCGCCGACCCCCAGCACCAGCCCGAACCCGCGGGCCCCACCGGCAACCACCCCGACAACGGACCAAGCGGCTTCGACACGCGCCCCGGCGGCTCGGGTAACGGTGACCTCGGCCGCTCCAGCAGTGGCTCCGGCGGCGACCCGGGAACCGGATCCGGCGGCTCGGGTGGTGGCTCCGGTCGTAGTCCCCGGGTCTGGGTTCCCGGTAGCCGGTGGGTCCCCGGACCCGGCGACGGAGGCCGCACCGACTTCGGCGACACCCTCCCCCTCGAAGCCATCGACCGCATCGCCTGCGACGCCGCGATCAACCGCATCGTCCTCGGACCCGACGACGTCCCCATCGCCGTCGGACGCCGCACCCGCCTCGTCCCACCCACCATGCGCCGAGGCCTGGTCGTAAGGGACCAAGGCTGCCGATTCCACTACTGCACCCGCCCACCCCACTGGACCCAAGCCCACCACATCATCCCCTGGACCCACGGCGGACCAACCGACATGAACAACCTCATCCTCCTGTGCGGCTTCCATCACCACCGCGTCCACGACGAAGGCTGGACCCTCCAACTCGACGGACAAGAACTCACCATCCGCCGACCCGACGGCACCATCCTCGACCCACCCGACTAGCGACCCCAACAGCCAAAACAGCCGGGCGCCACCCCCGCCGCCCGGCGCTCAGGCATGCCGGGACGCCGGATGCCGGGATGCCCACCGAGCCGCCGCGCCCACCGAGCCGCCGACGCGCCGAGCCCGCCGAGCACGCCGAGCTGCCGACGCGCCGAGCCCGCCGCGCACGCCGAGCCCGCCGGGCTGCACTGGGGTCCTCAAGCCAGCCGGGCCGCGCTGGCCGAGTCGCACGGGCGCCCCTGTCGGCGTACTGGTGACGTGCCCAGGTAGGTACACACGGACGTGCTCAGCTCGCCGTACCGCGGGGAGAGGTGGTGCTTACTGGCCGCGTTGGCGAGGTCCCCACCAGGGCAGGATCGGTGGGAGGTCGGCTAGCGGCTGGGCGGGCCGCTTCGGCGGCGATGATTCGCCGTCGTCTTCGTCCCAGCGTCGTCCGTACTGATCGGGTAGGTCGCCCCAGCCGAAGTACGGCAGCGGAATGGGTGGGACGGCGCCGATGTGGTCGAGTGGGTCGATCTTCGTGGCGGCGACGGTGCACAGGTGGGCCCAGTCGTCGCCGAAGTCGAACAGGTAGGCGAACTGTTCGCCGAGTGTGAGTCGGCTCAGCTTCGTCCGGGCGCTGTCCAGGCTGCCCTCGGGCTCGTCGCCGTCCCAGAGATCGAGCGTGGTGATCTCGGTGCTGTCGGCGAGGGTGAACATGTGCATGTGGGCCAGGTCCCAGCGGGCGAACGCGGTGTCGATCGCATCGGCGAGCTGCTCGAAAGTGTGCGACCTGGCCGCTGCGAAGATCCGGCCGGGACGCGGCCACGGCTCTACCCCGCGGCCGGAGACCAGCTCCACGCGGATCGACAACCAGGTGCGGGCCACCGGCTCTCGCCCTTTCCGATCAACCGTCGACGGCGGCCGACAGCCTACCGTCAGTCACGTAGTCCGGCGGTCCGCGCGTCGCCCCGCGGGACACGTTCACTGTCCCGGCTGGACACCCTCCAGGCATACACCGACAGCCCCGAGCCGGGCCGTGCTGGCCGGGTGGTGCTGGCCGTGCTGCCGAGCCGCGCTGGCCAGGCGGTGTTGGCCGGGCTGTGCTGGCCGTGCTGCCGAGCCGTGCTGGCCGGGCGGTGTTGGCCGGGCCGAGCTGGCCGGGCTGTGCTGGCCGTGCTGCCGAGCCGTGCTGGCCGGGCGGTGCTGGCCGGGCGGTGTTTGCCGGGCCGAGCTGGCCGTGCTGGTCGGGCCGTGTTGGCCGAGCTGGCCGGGGCCGCACTGGCGTCGCCGGATTGCATGTGGCTCAGCGCGGGGCAGAGGCGATCAGCCCGGGAGCGATGTGTCGGCGCTCCTGGAGTCCGGCCGTCGGCGCAGCCGGCCGCATAGTCGAGGAGCGCTGATAACGACGCGCGAGACCCGCAGCTACAAGACCGGCGATCTTCGCAGGTCACTGACGAGTTGACGGAGCCCGCCGGACTCTTACGGCGGGCTCCACCGCGAATGGCGACCAGGTTAGTCGCCGCACACCGCGCCAGAGTCAACGTTGCCGACTGTCGGCCCGCCGCTGCCCGGATCGGCGTTCGCGATAGACGCGGGACCTACCAGCGCTACCGCCGTCAGAGGGAGCACTACACATCGAGTAATCCATCGGTCTTTGGTCATCGTCCCCCACAGCGCGATGCGGTCGATAACCGGTCGATCTACCCTTAACGAGCAGGTAGGTCCTCGGCCGAGGAGGCGCGGCTACTGCGACACATCGTCGGCACGCGGATCCGGTGCAACCACGCAGGCCCTGTTCGGGCGCTCTCTGTCGGACAAGGACCTCGGCCTCAACCCATCGTCACGGTCATGAGGCCGACGAGGAGGAGCATCGCCACGAACGCACCACCGACCATGAGAGCGAGCTGGAGGCCGCTGTACTTCGTCGGTCCCGCGTTCCGGCGTCCGTCGAATCCGTCGTCGAGGTCGGACCCGGGCTTGTACGGGTAGGGGTGCGGTGTCGGACCGAAGCCCGGCTGCTGGTGGTCGGGGGTGGAAGGCTCGTGCTCGTCGCGGCCGTGCGGTTCGGTCATGGCCGCACGCTAAGGGGCCGCATCGGCGCGCGCAGGGGATGTGTCGGCTGCGCGACCGGGCACCGCCGCCGGCGGATTGGCGAGTATGACCTTGCTGGCCACGCGCGAGGCCGTGTCGTCGCCGGGTGCATAGGCGTGTGCTCGGGTGACGGTGCCAGCCGAGGGCTGGTGTCTACTTTGGCGGGTCGACCTGGCCCGCCTTCATCGCTTCGGTGAAGTCATTCCATGCGTCGATCGGGAAGGCGAGCGCCGCTCCGTCCGAAGCCTGTCGGGAGTCCCGCACCCTGACCTCATCGCCGGTGAAGGCCATTTCGACGCGGTTGTCGAGTCGGGGGATGACTGACGACCGATACGGCTCGGTCAGAACGCGCGGTAGTCGCGGGAGGAGAAGCGCGCTGACCGCTGCCCTGGGGACCGCGCCGTCACGCTTCGCCATGTTCGGCCCTCACGGCTTGCCCGGCCCTGATGCTCGTCTCTGACGATGCGCTGCGGGCAGATCGGAGTCCATACCTGACTGTTTCGGGGCCGGCGGCTGCGCCCAGGTGCTGCGCCTCCGATATCGAACGCGGTCTCCTGTGGACGGCACCTATGCCGCCGTCCGGGTCCAGGCTCCGGACCCTGCGCCGAGCTGAGGGCAGCCCCTCAGCGGGCGGCTGCGGCGGCGTAGCGGCGCGACAGGTCCGCGAACGCTGCCCTGAGTTCGGGCGGGCCGACGACCTCGACGTCGGCGTCGAACCGCCCGAGGGCCGCGGCCAGGCCGGTCCATGACCACGACCCGAGGACGAGCCGGCAGCGGTCCGGTCCGAGATCCTCGACGACGCCGTCGCCGGCGAAGCGGGAGACTTCGGCGGCGGGTTTGGCGAGTACGACCTCGCCGACGCACGGCCAGCCGTTCGGTTCGCCGGTGCCGTCGCGGACGTCTGACCCGCGGAAACGGGCGGTCACGAACGCGGCCACGTCACCGCCGGGTACGTCCCGCGGTGCGAATCGGGGGCCGGTGGGCGTGCGGGGGGTGATGCGGTCGGCGCGGAACGTGCGCCAGTCTGCTCGGTCGAGGTCCCAGGCGACGAGGTACCAGCGGCCTCGGCGGGCGACGAGGTGATGCGGCTCCGCCCGGCGCGGCGCCCCGGTTGCGGCACCCAACGTCTGCGCGCCCGACCGCAGCGCGGCCCGCGGTGGTGCGCCCTGGGGCTGCGCCCCGTTCGCGGCTTGCGACGGCGCCCCCTCGGACGCGTAGTCGAAACGCAGTACCTCGCCCGCGCGGATCGCGGCGCTCAACGCCAACAGCACCCCGCTGTCGGCCTGCGGCGCTCCGCTCCACGCGACCGGTGTGACCTGGAGCGCGTCGATGCGGTGCCGGAGCCGAGCAGGCATGACCTGCCGGATCGTGCTCAGCGCCCGGGCGGCGTCGTCTTCGATGCCGGCTCCGGCGGTCACGGCGAGACGTAGCGCGACCGCGACCGCCACGGCTTGGTCGTCGTCGAACAGCAGGGGCGGTAGTTGCGACCCCGCGTCGAGCCGGTAACCGCCGTCCGGGCCCTTGATCGCGCGGATCGGGTAGCCGAGCTCGCGTAGCCGGTCGACGTCCCGGCGGACGGTCCGCGGGCTGACGTCCAACCGCTCGGCGAGCAGCTGGCCGGGCCAGTCGCGCCGGGCCTGCAGGAGCGAGAGCAGCGCGAGCAGTCGCGCGGACGTGTGATGCACGACATCAGATTCTGCCTGCAGTAGCGGACACAAGCTGGCCTCTTCTCTCGCGAGAGTCGCTACCGACACACCGCAACGACGAAGGAGCCGGCCATGGCCGTGACCACCACCACCCACCTCAACTTCCGTGGCGACGCCCGCGCGGCGCTGGAGTTCTACCAGTCGGTCTTCGGCGGCGAGATCGCGCTGGTCAGCTACGCCGACGCCCACGCCGCGCAGGACCCCGCCGAAGCCGACCAGATCATGTGGGGCCAGGTCCAGGGCGAGGCCGGCTTCCACGTCATGGCCTACGACGTTCCGGGCCGGATGCCGTGGGAGCCGGGCCGGAACGCGTTCTTCGTGTCGGTCCGCGGCACGTCGACCGAGGAGATCCGCGGCTATTGGAAGGGGCTCTCCGAGGGTGCCACGATCGTCCAGGACCTCGGTCCGGCCGGATGGGCTTCCCTCTACGGGATGCTCACCGACCGGTTCGGTGTCGTCTGGGTGCTCGACGTCCTCGCCTGAGAACCCGCCACGACCGGCACCGGCCGGCCCCGGTACTGGCTGGCCCCGGTACTGGCTGGCCCCGGTACTGGCTGGCGCCGGTACTGGCTGGCGCCGGTACTGGCTGGCGCCGGTACTGGCTGGCGCCGGTACTGGCTGGCGCCGGTACTGGCTGGCGCCGGTACTGGCTGGCGCCGGTACTGGCTGGCGCCGGTACTGGCTGGCGCCGGTACTGGCTGGCGCCGGTACTGGCTGGCCCCGGCCGGCCCCGGCGCCGGCCGGTCGAGCCCGGCCAGGAACGGGCCCCGGTGCCGGTCACCGCGGTATCAGGCCAGCGGTCCGAAGAACGCCCGCAGGTCCGCTGCCACGTCCGCCGGTGCCTCCATCGCCGGGAAGTGCCCGCCGTGCGCGTGTTCGGTCCAGTGCGTGCCCTCGGGCACCGGGAGCAGCCGGCGCACGGTCTCGTCGGCGCCGAACACCGCGAAACCCTGCGGCACGGTCGCCGCCCCACCCCAGTCCGACGAGTGTGCCTGGTCGTAGAGGGTGTGCGCGGCGGTGACGCCGGACGCGGTGAACCAGTACAGGCTGACCGTAGTGAGTAACTGGTCGACGTCGATCGGCAGCCGGGTCCACTCGTCGAACTTCTCCGCGATCCACGCGAGCTGGAAGAGCGGCGAATCGGTCAAACCGTACCCTATCGTCCGCGGCCGGGAGTTCTGGATCGCCAGGTAACCGGAGCCGTCCCGGCGGAAGGCGTCCATACGCTCGAGGATCAACCGGTCGACCGGGTCGTCCGGGTTGAGGCGGTCGGCCATCCCGGGCAGGAACGTGGCGGTGTTCGCCGCGGTCAGCGGATCGGTCACCACGTGGACGCCGATCACGTGCTCACCGTCGGCGGCGGCCACCGCTCCGGACACCCCGGCGCCGATGTCGCCGCCGTGCACGCCGTACCGCTGGTAACCCAGGCGGCGCATCAGCTCGATCCAGGCCGCCGCGGTCCGGGACAGTGTCCACCCGGGACCGGACAGCGGTGTCGAGAACGCGTACCCCGGCAGCGAGGGCACGACCAGGTGGAAGTCGGGGGAGAGCTCCTCGATCAGGCCGAGGAACTCCGCCGCGGAGCTCGGGAAGCCGTGCGTCAGGATCAGCGGCGTGGCGTCCGGGCGCGCGGACCGGACGTGCAGGAAATGGATGCGCTGACCGTCGATCTCGGTCGTGAACTGCGGGTACCGGTTGAGCCGCGCCTCGGCTGCCCGCCAGTCGAACTTCGTCCGCCAGTACTCGGCCAGCTCTCGGAGCCGGTCCGCGGTGATCCCGCGGTCCCCGCCCGCCGGCTCGCCCGGCCCCGCCGGCCCAGCCAGCTCGGCCGGCCCAGCCAGCTCGGCCGGCCCAGCCAGCGCGGCCGGCCCAGCCGAGAACTCGGCCGGCCCAGCCGAGAACTCCGCCGGCCAGCGCGCGCCGGCCAGCCGCAGCTGCAGGTTCTCGAGGTCGGAGTCCGCAACCGCGATCCGGAACGGTCGGATGTCCTCGCCCATTAGTGCCTCCCTTGTCCGACGTTGGTGACCCCACGCTAGGAACAATTGCGGCACGCTTCGTTCCGCGATTCGCGGAAGAATGGCGGAATGCTGGAAACCTCCGGACGCCTGCTGCGGTTGCTGTCGTTGCTCCAGAGCCGCCGCGACTGGACCGCCGCCGACCTCGCGACCCGGCTGGACGTCACCACCCGGACGATCCGCAAGGACGTGGAGCGCCTGCGCGCCCTCGGGTACCCGGTCGACGCCCGGCCCGGCGTCGCCGGGGGATACCGGCTGGGCAGCGGGGGCAGCCTGCCACCGCTGCTGCTCGACGAGGACGAGGTCGTGGCGGTCGTCGTCGGGCTGCGCACCGCGGCGGGCGGGTCGGTGGCCGGGATCGAGGAGATCTCGGTGCGGGCGCTGACCAAGGTGCAGCAGATGCTGCCGCCGCGGCTCCGCCACCGAGCCGCCGCGTTCCGCGAGTACGCACTACCGGTGCCGGGCGTGGGCCCGGCAATCGACCCGGGTGTGCTGACCACGATCGCGGGCTCCTGCCGGGACCACGAGCGGCTGCGGTTCGACTACCGGGCCCACGACGGCACCGAATCCCGGCGTGACGTCGAGCCGTATCGCCTCGTCCACGACCGTCGTCGCTGGTACCTGTTCGCCTGGGACACCGACCGGACCGACTGGCGGACGTTCCGGGCCGACCGGATCACGCCACGCACCCCCGGCGGCCCGCGCTTTCCGCCGCGCGAGTTGCCTCCGGACGACGAGATCGCCGCCCGGGTGACCCGGGGCGTCGGCGCGGCGCCGTGGCACTACCGGGCCCGCGTCGTCGTCCACGCCGATGCGGACTACGTCCGCCAACGCATCCCGGTGCCGGTCGACGTGCGCCCGATCGGTCCCGGCCGGTGCGAGTTCACGCCGGGCTCGGACGACCCGCGGATGCTCGCCCACTACCTCGGCCTGCTCGACGCCGACTTCACGGTCGTCGACGGCCCCGAACTGATCGACGCGCTGGCGCAGCTGGCCGCCCGCTACCGCCGGGCGATCGAACCGGATCAGGGACGACCGCGCAGCGAGCCGTAGTGCATGCGCCACAACGCCGGACCGAACGAGCGGAAGACCTGCGCGCGCACCGCCTCCGGGATCGCCCGCAGGCTGTCGCGCCGGTTCGTGGTCTTCCGCACGTGGTCCACTCGCGGCCGGCGACGTCGCTCGTGCTGGGCCAGCGCCTCGGCGATCGTCCGGGACCGCGCGAGCGAATCGGCCAGCACCAGCGCGTCCTCGACCGCCATCGCCGACCCCTGCGCCATGTTCGGCCCGGTGGCGTGCGCGGCGTCGCCGATCAGCACGGTCAGGCCGTTCGACCAGCGGTCCAGGTGGACCTCCTCCACCGACGCCCGGTGCGCCGGGCCCGCGGTCGCCACCAGCGGCGCCGGCAGCGGAACGACGCCGTCGCTGTAGCAGTACACCCGGTCGCCGCCGATCGGGATCGTGAGCAACGCCGCCCGGCCGTGCACCGTCAGCGACCAGACCGGCTCGGGATCCGGCACCGTCGCCACGAACCGCACGGCGATCTGGCCGAGCGGCCGCAGCCCCGCGTCGCCGAACGCCAGGCGGCGCACCGTCGAGTGCACGCCGTCCGCGCCGATCACCAGGTCGTACGTATCGGACGAGCGGTCGTCGAACTCGACCAGCACCCCGTCGTCGGTGTCCACCAGCGAGATCGGCGCGCGGTCGTAGACGATCGGCACGTTCTTGGCCGCGGCCAGCAGCACCTCGTGCAGGTCGACCCGGTGCACCGCCACGCACGGCGCGACGCCGCCCCAGAGGTCGTCGTTGTCGATCTCCATCAGCACCCGGCCACGCCGGTCGGAGATCCGCTGCCGGGCCACCGTGATGCCGCGTGCGGTCACCTGCGGTGCGACCCCGAGGTCGTCGAGCGCCCGCATCGCGTTGCCGGGCAGGAAGATCCCGGTGCCGTCGACGCTCGGTTTGGCTTCGCGCTCGACCACCCGCACGTCGGCGCCCCAGTCGTGCAGCGTCCGTGCGGCGGCCAGCCCCGCGGTCCCCGCGCCGACGATCAGTATCTTGACTCCGTCACCATGCATGGCCGGGACGGTAGGAAGACACCCTTCCCGGATCCTTATCGAGCGCTTCCGCCCGCCCCGCGTCCCAGGCGCGGATGAACGCGTCAGCGGTCAGCGCGGCCTGCGCCCGGGCCAGCAGCACGTCCCGCACCCGCCGCACGAACGGCATCAGCGCGGTGCCGATCGTCCCGCGCAACGCCTCGGCGACGCCGAGCAGGAACGCCACCCGCTCGTGCTCGCCGCGGTCCGCGGCGAGCACGGCCACGAGGAACAACCCCAGCGAGCGTCCCCACCGATGATCAACTTCCGTGAATCCGCGGACGCCTGCCTCGAGCATTTTTTCGCCGGCCGCCCGTTCGCCGAGGCGCCAGGCGGTGAAGCCGCGGATGACCAGCGTGCCGGACAGGCCCTCGGGGTCGCCGATCACGCGCAGCGGCGCCTCCGCGGCCTCGCCCCACGCGCGGGCGGCTGCCATGTCCCCGTGGGCGATCGCCACGCACGCGAGGTAGATCTGCGCGAAGCCCTCCGGCCACGGCGCCTCGGCCGCGCGGGCGATGTCGATCGCGTCCTCCAGTACCTCCTCGGCCTTGTCGAGCCGGTCGGCGTAGATCGCGGTGAGTCCGGCGGTCGTCAGCGCCCGCGCCAAGCCGGCCTTGTCGTCGGCTGCGCGGCTGAGCGAGGCCGCCTCCGCGGCGGCCTCGGCGGCCCGGTCCAGGTCACCCTGGAGAACGGCCAGACCGGCGACGCTGTCCAGCGCGCGGGCGCGGACGATCGGCGGCACGTCGCCGGGCATCGTGAGCACCTGGTCGAGCGTGTCCCGGCCCTCGCGGTAGTGGCCGTGCTGGTCCCAGAGCGGGTAGAGCGAGCCGGCGAGCCGGATCGCGGTCCCGGTGTCGCCGCGAGCGAGCGACCAGTCCAGCGCCGCGCGGAGGTTGCCGTGTTCGGTCTCCAGGCGGCGGATCAGCGCGGACTGCTCGGCGCCGTGCAGCGCACGGCGGATCGAGCGAACCATCCGTAACAGGTACGCGGCGTGCCGGTCGCGGACCTCATCCGCGATTCCGCTCGCGTCGAGCCGTTCCAGGCCGAAGACGCGAAGCGTCTCCGGGAGCTGATAGCGGCGGTCGCCGACCGTGACCAGGGACTTGTCGACGAGGTCGGTGAGCAGGCTCACCGTGGACGGTTCGCCGGCCACGGCCTGGGCCGCCTCGATCGTGAACCCGCCGACGAACACCGCGAGCTGCTCGAACAGCGTCCGCTGTGGCGTGTCGAGCAGCTGGTAGCTCCAGTCCACGGTGGCCCGGAGCGTCTGGTGGCGCGCGGACGCCGCCGGGCTGCCCCGGGTCAGCAGCGCGAACCGGTCGTCGAGCCGGGCCGCGACCTCCGGCAGGTCGATCGCGGTGGTGACCGCGGCCGCCAGCTCCAGCGCGAGCGGCAACCCGTCGAGCTGCCGGCAGATCCGATCGACGGCCGCAGCGTCGGCCGCGGTGACACGATATCCGGGGCGAACGGCCGCGACTCGCGAAACGAAGAGCCGCACCGCGTCGCCGGTGACGTCCAGACCGGCAACCGGGTGCAGGTGCTCGCCGGTCACCCCGAGCCGCTCCCGGCTGGTGGCCAGGATCCGCAGGTCCGGGCAGGCGCGCAGCAGCCGGTCGGCGACCGCCGCGACCCCCGCGACGAGGTGCTCGCAGTTGTCCAGCACCAGCAGCGTGGCGGCCCGGCCGAGGTGCGTGGTCAGCCGCTGCTCCCGGACGCCGAGCGCGGCGGCGATCGCCCCGGCGACGTGTTCGGGCCGCTCGACCGGCGCCAGCTCGACGAGCCAGGCGCCGCCGGGGACGTCGTCGCGGCAGGCCAGCGCGACCTCGACCGCGAGCCGGCTCTTCCCCGCACCACCGACGCCGGTGAGCGTCACGAGGCGGGTGCGCCGCAGCAGGTCCGGAAGCGCGGCCAGGTCGGCGCGGCGGCCGACGAAGCTGGTGTAGGCGGCCGGGAGGTTCCCGCGGACGGGTTCGCGGAGCATCTCCACGTGCAGCCGTTGCAGCGCGGGCGACGGGTTGACGCCGAGTTCCTCGGCCAGCACCCGGCGCAGCGACGCGTAGGCCTCCAGCGCCTCGGCCGACCGGCCGGACCCCTGCAGCGCACGCATGAGCAGGCCGGTGAACGGCTCGTGCAGCGGGTGCTTCGTGGTGAGCGCGGTCAGCTCCGCGACGACGTCAGCGTGGCGGCCGAGCGCGAGGTCGGCGGTGAACCGGTACTCCAGCGCCGTGAGGCGCAGCGCCTCCAGGCGCACGACCTCGGCCTCGGCGAACGGTTCGGTGGCGAACTCGGCGACCGCCGGGCCGTGCCAGAGCGCGAGCGCCGCGTCCAGCTCGTCGCGGGCGCGGGCCGGAGCACCGTCCGCCAGCGTTCCCGCCGCCGACCGGACGAGCGTCTCGAACCGGTGGGTGTCCAGAGCGCCGGGCGCGACGCACAGCCGGTAGCCGCCGGTGTGGGTCACCAGCTCCGGGTTGCCGAGGCGCAGCGCGGCGCGCAGCTCGCTGATCCGTACGTGCACCATCTCGGGAGCGCTGCGCGGCGGGCGGTCACCCCACAGCGCCTCGGTCAGCTCGCCCACCGGCACGACCTCGTCGGCGCGCAGCAGCAGCACGGCCAGCAACCGCCGGTGCCGGGGACCGCCGAGCGGCAGCGTCGTATCCGCGAGCCTGGCCTCGACCGGGCCGAGGACGCGGTACTCGAGCGTCGCGGCGGTGGACATCGACGCCCAGTGTCCCGCCGTGAGCCCACGGCGACCGTCACCTGGCTGACACCCCGGAAAAACTGGTTTCAGATTCTGCTTCTGCCGGACGCCGCCCGGGTGCGCGACTTAGGCTCCCCCCATGGCCGAACCGCTGATCTCGGTGGGCTTGCCCCCGAGTTCCCGCATCGTCGACTACGCCCGCACCGCCGAACGGCTGGGCTACCACCGCGTCTGGGTCTTCGACTCGCCCGCGCTCTACGGCGATCTCTGGGTCGCGCTGGCCCGCATCGCCGAGGGCACCGAGCGGATCGGATTCGGCGCCGGTGTCGCGGTGCCGAGCCTGCGGCATCCGATGGTGACCGCGTCCGCGATCGCGTCCGTCGAGGAACTGGCCCCCGGCCGGCTGGTGACCGCGTTCGGCACCGGTTTCACCGCGCGTCGGACGCTCGGCCAGAAGGGCATGCGCTGGGCCGACCTCGCGACCTACGTCCGGCAGGTGCGGACGCTGCTCGACGGTGGCGTCACCGAGATCGACGGGCAGCCGTGCCAGATGCTCCACCCGCCCGGCTGGGCACCGGAGCGGCCGATCCGGACGCCGCTCTGGGTGGCGCCCGGCGGGCCGAAGGGGTTCGCGACCGCTCGTGAGCTGGGTGTCGACGGGATCGCGTTGATGATGCCGCCGGGCGAGGACGTCAGCGGCTGGCCCGCCAGCGCGCTGCTGATCAACGGCACGGTCGTCCGCCCGGGGGAAGACCACACGAGCCCACGGCTGGTCGACGCGGCCGGCCCGTGGTTCGCCACGATGTTCCACGGCATTTGGGAGCTGTTCCCGGACGCGTTGGACGGCGTCCCCGGCGGCGCGACCTGGCGAGCGGGGCTGCTCGCGGCCCGGCCGGAGAACGAGCGGCACCTCGCCGTCCACGAGGGACACGGGATGGTGCTGACCGACCGGGACCGGGCCGCGATCGCCGAGGCCGGTGAGGGGATCCTGACCGGCGGCTGGACCGGTGAGCCGGCCGCGATCCGGAACCACCTGCGTGAGGCGGGCGAGACCGGGATCGGCGAGGTGATCTTCACCGCGTCCGGCCCCGACATCCCGGACGAGCTGGAAGCGTTCGCCGCCGCGGTCGGTGCTGACGCATCCTCTGCGCGGTGAACCCGTAGACCATGTAATGTATATTCTATGCAATCGCTGAACGAGGGTGCGCGGGCCGATCAGCTGACCGGCGGCCAGGCGCTGGCCGGGCAGCTCGTCGCCGAGGGTGTCGAGGTGATCTTCGGCCTACCCGGGGACCAGCTGATGACGGCGCTCGACGCGTTCGTCGACCGGCCGGAGCTGCGCTACATCGTCACCCGCCACGAGCAGGCGACCACGTACATGGCCGACGGGTACGCCCGCACGTCAGGGCGCCCCGGCGTCGCGATGGTCGTGCCGGGCGTGGGCGTCTACAACGCGGCCACCGGGCTCGCGACCGCATACGCCTGCTCGTCGCCGGTGCTGCTGCTGGCCGGCCAGGTGAACCGTGCGGGCATCGGCCGCGAACTGGGCCTGCTGCACGACGTCCACGACCAGCTGGAGATCGTCCGGCCGATCACCAAGTGGGCCCGGCGGATCACCGACCCGGCCGACGTCGCGGCGGGCGTCGGCGAGGCGTTCACCCGGATGACGTCCGGGCGGCCGCGGCCGGTGGAGGTGGAGATCCCGCCCGAGACGTTCGCCGAGAAGACCACCGCTGGTGTGGTGGACCCGGTACGGGTGCCCCGGGCAGCGGCGGAGGACGCGCAGCTCACCGCCGCCGCGGCGGCGCTGCGCACAGCGTCCGCACCCGTGGTGGTCGCCGGAGGCGGCGTTGTTCTCGGGGACGCGACGGCCGCGCTCACGCGGGTCGCCGAACTCCTGCAGGCGCCGGTCGTCACCACCCGCGAGGGCAAGGGAGCGATCGACGATCGCCATCCGCTCTCGGTCGGGACCGCCTGGGTGAACCCGCGGATGCGGCCGGTGCTCGGCGCGGCGGACGTCGTGCTGGCGGTCGGCACCCGGGGCGCGGGCCTCGGCCTGCGCGACGGTCAGCGGCTGATCCACCTGGACGTCGACGCCGAGCAGATCGGCCGTAACCACCCGGCGGCGGTGGCGGTCGCCGGGGACGCGGCGCTCACCCTGGAGAAGCTCGCCGAGCAGCTCGACCAGCGACCGGACGGGACCGCGGAGACCCGCGCGATGCGGGCCACCGCCGAGGAGCGGCTGGCCGCCGTCGGGCCGCAGTGGGAGATGGTCCGGGCGCTGCGCCGGGGCATCCCGGAGGACGGCATCCTGGTCTGCGACACGACGAGCGTCGCCTACATGTGCCACATGGGCTACCCGGTGTACGCGCCGCGCACCTACCTCTCCACGTCGTACATGGGCACGCTCGGCTTCGGTTACCCGGCGTCGCTGGGTGTGAAGGTCGCGGCGCCGGACGCGCCGGTCGTCACCGTGACCGGCGACGGCGGGTTCCTGTTCGGGTCCAACGAGCTGGCCACCGCGGTGCAGCACGGCATTCACACGGTCACGGTCGTCTTCGACGACGGGGCGTACGGCAACTCCAACCGCGACCAGCGCGACCGGTTCGGCGGCCGGGAGTACGGCACCGCGCTGCGCAACCCCGACTGGGTCGCGCTGGCCCGGGCGTTCGGTGCGGACGGGATGGTCGTGAACGACATCGCGAGGTTGCCCGCCGCGCTGACCGAGGCGCTGGCTACCGAGGGCTCGACCGTGATCGCGGTTCCGATGGACCGCCTGCCGTCGCCGTTCTGAGTCGGAGGGATTGTGATGGTCGTCGATCTCGACCGGCACGAACAACTGGCCGCCGAGGTGCTGCCGCAGACCGGCCTGCTGGTCGGCGACGCGTGGCTGCGCGCGGGCAGCGGCGGGGAGTACCAGCACGTCGACGCCGCGACCGGGCGTCCGCAGGCCACCGTGCCGCTGGCCGGCGCGGCCGAGGTGGACGCGGCGGTGGCGGCGGCCCGGGACGCGTTTCCGGCCTGGCGCGGACTGCGGCCGGATCTCCGGCGGAACGCCCTGCTCCGGCTCGCGGAGCTGATCCGTTCGCGGGCGTCCACGATCGGCCAGGTGCTGACGCTGGAGTGTGGTTCGCCGATACTCGGTGCCACCGCGTTACCCGCGCGAGCCGCTGACTACCTCGAGTACTACGCGGGGCTGGCGGACAAGATCGAGGGCAGCGTGATCCCGATCTTCCCGGAGCGGGCGTTCGACTACACGCTGCCCGAGCCGTACGGGGTCGTCGCGGTCGTGTCCACCTGGAACGGCGGCATCTCCGCGCTGGGCCGGAAGGCCGGTGCGGCGCTCGCGGCCGGCAACACGGTCGTCGTCAAGGCGATGGAGCTGGCGCCGTTCAGCGCGGTGATCTTCGGCGAACTCGCGCTCGAAGCGGGTTTTCCGCCCGGGGTCGTCAATGTGCTGCCGGGCGGGGTGGAGGCCGGACGAGCGCTGGTGGCCCATCCCGGCGTCGACAAGATCAGCTTCACCGGCGGGATCGAGGCCGCCCGGCAGATCCTGGTCGCGGCCGCGCAGCACATCACGCCGGTGGTGCTCGAGCTCGGCGGCAAGTCCGGGAACATCGTCTTCCCCGACGCCGACCTGGACGCCGCCGGGGCGTTCGCCGGCGTCGCCTGCATGCGCAACTCCGGCCAGGGCTGCGTGATGCCGACCCGGTTGATCGTCCACTCCTCGATCCATGACCAGATCGTTTCCCGCGCGCTCGCCGGAATCGCGGCCATGCCGATCGGGGATCCGCTCGACCCGGCGACCGCGTTCGGGCCGGTGGTGTCGGCGCGGCACGCCGACCGCATCCTGGCCATGGTCTCGGCGGCCGACGGGGAGATCCTGACCGGAGGCCACCGGCTGGACGAGCCCGGGTTCTACGTGGCGCCCACGGTGGTCGACCGGATCGCGGCCGATGCGCCGCTGGCGCAGGAAGAGGTGTTCGGCCCGGTCCTGGCGGTGCTGACGTTCGACGACGAGGACGAGGCGATCGCGCTGGCCAACGCGACGCCGTACGGGCTCGCCGGGTACGTGCACACGACCGACCTGTCCCGCGCCCACCGGGTCGCCGCGGCCCTCGACGCCGGGTACGTCTCGCTCAACGGGTTCGCGGCACTGCCCGCCGCGGCCCCGTTCGGCGGTTACGGCCGCAGCGGCTTCGGCAAGGAGGGCGGCCGCGAGGGCCTGGCCGAGTTCGTCCGGACCAAAAACGTCTACCTGCCGCTGGAGCTCCGATGATCGTCGCCGCCGGCCGTCTGCACACGCTGCTCTCCGACATCCTGGAGGGGCTCGGCGCGCCCCGCGAGTACGCCGACACGGTCGCCACGCTGCTGGTGGAGGCCGACCTGCGTGGCGTCGACTCGCACGGCGCGCACCTGATGGCGCTCTACGCCCAGCGGATCCGCAGCGGGCACCTCGACCCGGCCGCCAAGCCGAAAATCGTCTCCGACGAGGGCTCCACGCTGGTGCTCGACGCGGGCCTCGGGTTCGGGCAGATCGCCGGGCTCGCCGCCGTCCACCACGCGATCTCCCGCTCCGAGGAGTTCGGGATCGCCGCGGTGGCGGTCCGCGAGGGCACCCACCTCGGCGCGCTCGCCGCGTACACCGAGCGGGTGGCGCGCGCCGGGCGGATCTGCCTGTGCTTCCAGAACGGCCCGACGTTCGTGCCGCCGTTCGGCGGCATCGACCAGCTGTTCTCCACGAACCCGCTGTCGTATGCGATCCCGACCGGTGACGAACCGACGATCGTGTTCGACGTCGCGACGACGACCGTCGCCGGCAACAAGCTGCTGCTGGCGCAGAAACGCGGGGACGCGTCGATCCCGGCCGGGTGGGCGACCGATGCCGACGGCGTCCCGACGACCGACCCGGCGGTGGCGTCCGTGCGGCACCTGCAGTGGTTCGGCGGCCACAAGGGTTACGGGCTCGCGCTGCTGGTCGAACTGCTCGCGGGTGTGCTTACCGGCAGCAGCTTCGGGCGGACCGAACACACCGCGTCTCCGGTGCACGGCGCCGAGCGGGTCGCGAAGGGTTTCCTGTTCCTGGCGATCGACCCCGCTCGGTTCGTGCCCGACTTCCGGGCCCGGGTGGACACGCTGATCCGGGACGTCCACGCGTCCCGGCCCGCCGCCGGTGTCGAACGCGTGCTGGTGCCCGGTGAACTCGAACACGAGCGGCGTCAGCAGCGTCACCGCGATGGCATCCCGCTGCCGGAGGCGCTGTGCGCGGAACTCGATCGGTACGCGTCCGAGGTCGGGGTTCCCGGTCTCACGGCTTCCGTCTGAGGGGTCTTTCATGTCTGATCGTTACGACTTCACCTACTTCCGGACCGAGCTGCGGCCGCCCGGCGTCCTGTGGGTGACGTTCGACCGGCCGGAGCGCCGCAACGCGATCACGCCCGAGATGCACGACGAGATCGCGCCGCTGTTCGCGCGGATCGCCGCCGACCGGGACGTCCGGGTCGTGGTGCTGACCGGCGCGGGGGATAAGGCGTTCTGCGTCGGCGCGGACTTCAGCGGGATGCAGTCCAACCTCGACTCGTCGGCGTACGAGGACGGGCATCCTTCGCTGATGCAGGGCTCGGTCGCGGTGGTGCGCGGGCAGCTCGCGGTGCCGCAGCCGATGATCGCGGTGATCAACGGTGACGCGCTCGGGCTCGGCGCGACGATGGCGCTGTTCTGCGACATCACGCTGATGGCCGACACCGCCCGGATCGGTGACCCGCATGTCAAGGCCGGGCTGGTCGCCGGGGACGGCGGCACCGTGCTGTGGCCGCTGATGCTCGGTCTGAACCGGGGCAAGGAGTACCTGTTCACCGGCGACCTGATGACCGCGGCCGAAGCGGACGGGTTCGGCCTGGTCAACCACGTCTACCCGGCGGCATCGCTGGAGGCCGAAGCGACGAAACTGGCCGAGCGGATCGCGGCCGGGCCCGCGGTGGCGATCCAGTTCAACAAGCGGCTCGCCAACGCCGACCTGGTGGACCGGGTCAACCGGGTGCTGGACGCGTCGCTGGCGATGGAGGCGCTGACGTTCGAGACCGCGGACCACCGGGAGGCGGTGCGGGCGTTCCTGGAGAAGCGGCCACCGCGGTTCGGCGGGGTCTGATGGACCTTTCGCTCACCGCGGACCAGGAGGCGCTCCGGGAGGCGTTCGGCGACCTGCTCGCCAAGGAGTCGACGCCCGCGCGGGTGCGGGCCGCCGAGCCGTCCGGGTACGACGAGGAGCTGTGGCGCACGCTGGTCGCGGCCGACGTCCCGCTGATGGGAGTGCCGTCCGGGGGCGGTGCGTCGCTCGCGGAGCTGGTCGTGGTGGCGCGGGAGGCCGGGCGGCGGTTGGCGCCGGTGCCGCTGGTGGAGGCGTGGGTGGCTGCGCGGCTGCTGGCGCGGTTCCCGGCGGGCGTTGCGCTGCTGCGCGGCGTCGGAACCGGCGAGATCCTGCCGACCCTGGCGGTGCGCCCGGTCGCGGGCCCGGCGGCTGCGCCGGTGGCGCGGCTGGTGCCGGGTGGGGCCGTCGCGGACGCCGTCGTCGTCCTCGCCGGGGACGAGTTGCTGCTGGTCCGGCGGGACGGACCTCGGCCGTACGCACCCGTCCCGCCGAACCTGGGCTGCCAGCCGCTCGCCGACGTACCACTCGCCGGGGGCGTGCCGCTCGCGCAGGGCCCGGAGGCCCGGGAGGCGTTCGCGGCCGCGGTGACCGAATGGACGCTGCTCACCGCCGCCACGCTGGACGGACTGCGTGCCGAGGCGTTGCGGATCGGCGTCGAGTACGTGACCGAACGGCACGCGTTCGGCGTCCCGATCGGCTGGTTCCAGACCGTGGCCCACCGGCTGGCGGACGCGGTGACCGCGGGCGAAGGGGCCGAACTGCTCGTCCACGAGGCGGCCTGGGCGCTCGACGGCGACCGGCCGCGCGGCGCGGCGCTGGCGTCGATGGCGTTCCTGCACGCGGCCGAGGTCGCGTTCGTGACCACCCGGGCCTGCCTGCAGTTCCACGGCGGGTACGGCTACACGCTCGAGTACGACATCCAGCTCTACCTGCGCCGCGCCAAGGCCTGGCCGCTGGCCCTCGGCGCGCCCCGGGACCTCTACCGCGCGCTGGCCCGGGAGGTGTTCTGAATGGACTTCACCCCGCACGACGCGTTCGCCGCGCACCGCGAGGCGGCCCGGGCCTGGGCGGCCGAGCACCTGAAACCCGAGTGGGTGGACGACGAACGCCTCCGCGGCGCCCACCACCACCCGGAACTGCACCGCCTGCTCGCCGCCCACGGACTCCTGGCCGCCGGCTGGCCGGCCGAGTACGGCGGTTCGGACGTCGACCGGGGCTTCGCCGACGCGGTGTTCGAGGAGATCCACGACTACGGCCTCGCCCAGGACGGCTGGATCACGACCTGGATGGTGCTGCACACGCTGCTGCGCACCGGCACCGAGGAGCAGAAGCGGACGATGATCCCGGCCGCGCTGCGGGGCGAGGCGATCATCGTCCTCGGTTACACCGAGCCCGGCTCCGGATCCGACATGGCCGCCGCGCGGACCCGGGCCGTGCCCGACGGCGACCACTGGGTGATCGACGGCGCGAAGATGTTCACCAGCACCGCCGACCAGGGCACCCACGTTTTCCTGCTCACCCGGACGTCCGAGCCGAAGAACCGCGGGTTGACGTTCTTCCTGGTTCCGCTGGACGCTTCCGGCGTGGAGGTACAGCCGGTCCACACCGTCGGCGGTCAGCGGACCAACGCCACGTTCTACACCGGAGTCCGGGTGCCGGACTCCGCGCGCGTCGGTGCGGTGGACGGCGGCTGGGACGTCGTCCGGATCGCGATGGTGTTCGAGCGCGGAACGCGCAACGGGAACCACCGGCCGGGCCTGCTGGACCGGGCCGCGTCCTGGGCCCGGGACGCGGGTGTCGTGGACGACCCGGGCGTCGCCGAACAGCTCGCGCGGCTGGCCATCGACGAGGAGGTCGCGCGGCTGCTCACCGCCCGCGCGGAGTGGATCACCAGGGACGGCGGCCTGCCCGGCGTCGAAGGGTCGATGGCCAAGCTGTTCACCAGCGAGGCCGCCCAACGACAGCACGCCGCGCTGCTCGACCTGCTCGGCGCGGAGGCGGTACTCGACCAGCGCGCCCCGGACGCACCGCTGGCGGGCGAGGTCGAGTTCGCGTTCCGCAACAGCCTGGTCGACACGATCTACGGCGGCACGAGCGAGATCATGCGCGAGATCATCGCCGCCGGCCGCCTGGGCTTACCCCGCAGTCGTCCGAAGGAGCGATGATGCTCGACCGCGCCGTACTCCCGCCGCACGCGGTGGCCCGCTGGGCCGCGCAGACCCCGGACGCCGTCGCCGTGGCGCACGTGGACGGTCGCGGCCTCACCTACGCGCAGTTGCACGCGGACGCCCTGACCTGGGCCGGTGCGCTGCGCGGGCTGGGCGTGGAGGCGGGCAGCCACGTCGCGACGCTGCTGCCGCAGGGCTTCTACGGTCACCGGACGCTGCTCGCGCTCGGCTGGCTCCGCGCGGTGGAGGTGCCGCTGAACACCGCGTACGTCGGCGACATTCTGCGGCACGCGCTGTCCCTGTCCGACGCCGAGTTCCTGCTCACGACCGAGGCCTTCCTCGAGCGGATCCGCCCGCTCCTGGGCGTCCTTCCGCGGCTCGGGACGATCGTCCTCGTGGACAGCGTGCCGGACGAGGCCCCCGCGCCCCTGGTGGGGGAGGAGGTGACCCCGGCGCGCCAGCCCCGGCTGATCGGGGCAGCCGACTTCGCGGGGGCAGTCGCCGCGGCGGACGCGCACACGTTCGACGGGCCGCACGTCTGGGACATCGCCAGCTTGCTGTTCACCTCCGGCACGACCGGTCCGTCGAAGGCCGTGATCACTCCCTGGGGGCTGGCGCTCCAGATGTGGTCCTGGGTCCCGGACGACACGATCGGCCCGGGGGAGGGCCTGTTCAACCCGCTGCCGATGTTCCACAACTCCGGTCGCTCCGGCTTCGCCTACGCGCTCGCCCACGGCGCGCGGTTCGTGATCCGCGACAAATTCAGTGCGACGTCGTTCTGGGACGACGTCCGGGGCACCGACTGCCGGACCGCGGCGCTCGTCGGGCCGATGACCGCGCTGATCTACGGCGCTCCACCGCGCGCCGACGACGCGGACAACCCGCTGCGCAACGTCATCCTCGGCCCGATGATCCCGGAGATGGAGGCGTTCGAGAAGCGCTTCGGCGTCCGGGTCGCGACCTGCTACGGCCAGACCGAGGTCGGCGCGCCGATCGCGTCCGGCTGGGACCACGGGCCGTGGGAGGCCACCGGCCGGGAACGCACCTCGTATCCGTGGCCGGAGATCCGGCTGGTCGACGCGCACGACGAACCGGTGCCGGATGGGGAGGTGGGCGAGTTGGTCGTCCGCAGCGCCGAGCCGTGGGCGCTGAACCTGGGCTACTACCGGATGCCTGCCGAATCGATGGAGGCGTGGCGCAACGGCTGGTTCCACACCGGCGACATGTTCCGCCGGGACGCTGAGGGCTGGTACACGTTCTTCGACCGCCGGAAGGACGTGCTGCGCCGCCGCGGCGAGAACATCTCCTCGTTCGAGGTCGAGCGCGGCGTCGGGGAACACCCCGCCGTTGTCGAGTGCGTCGCCGTCGGGGTTCCGTCCGGTCTGGGGGACGACGAGGTGCTGGCGGCCGTGCTGGTGAACGATCCGGCGTTCGAGCCGGCGTCGCTGGTCGAGTTCCTCGACGGGCGGATGCCGTCGTTCATGATTCCCCGGTACGTCCGGGTGCTGGACGACTTCCCGCGGAACAGCACGACCGGCCGGGTGCGCAAGGACGAGCTGCGGGCCCTAGTGGCCGAGGACCGCGGCTGGGATCGGCTCGGTGGCTGAGGTGGCGTTCGGCGGCGGCGATGCGTTCGGGTTGGGGGCCGACGCGGCGGCGTTCGGCGAGCGGGTCCGGGCGTTCCTCGACCGGGAGCTGACCGGGGCGGCCGGCTACGCCGACCCGGCCGACCTGACCGGGCTGGCCGAGGAGTTCGAGCGCGAGCTCTCGCGGCGGGCCGGGGCCGAAGGGCTGCTGGGGTCCGCGGTGGACGCCGCGCACGGCGGCCCCGGCCGGGGCGCGGCGCATCAGGCCGCGTTCGACTACGTGGCCGCGGCCTGCGACGCCCCGCTGGTCGACACCGCGCTGACGCTGGCCGGGCATCCGCTGTTACACGACGCGAACGCCGAGCAGCAGGCGTACTTCCTGCCGCGGATGTTGCGCGGCGAGATCCTGATGTGCATCGCGTACACCGAGCCCGACGCGGGCACCGACCTGCGGGCGATCACCACGACCGCAGCGGGCGACGGCGACGGTTACCGGCTCACCGGGGTGAAGACGCTGGTCACCGGCGCGCACAAGGCCGACTGGTGCGTGACGATCGCCAGGACCCCCGAACCGGACCGGCCGGGCGCGCTGACGATGTTCCTGGTCGACCTCGCGGCGCCGGGTGTCACCGTGCGCCGCCGCCCGACGATGAACGGCTGGACGCTCGACGAGATCGAGTTCGACGACGTCCGGCTCGGGGCGGACGCCGTGCTGGGGCAGCCGGGGCAGGCGTGGCGGCAACTCGTGGCGGCGGTGCGATCCGAGCGGTCGGGGCTGTTTTATCTGGGGTTCGCGCGGCACGTGCTGGACCTGCTGGTGACCTATGTGCGCGCGACCCGGCGCGGTGGGCAGCTGCTCGCGGACGATCCGCTGGTCCGGGACGCGATCGCCGGGCTGGAGATCGATGTGGAGGCGGGGTCGGTGCTGGCGGCGCGTGCGGTTGCGGCTCCCGGTTCGGCGCTGGCGTCGATGGCGAAGGTGTTCGGCACCGAGCTGCTGCAGCGGCTCGCACAGACCGCCACCGAGATCGCCGGACACGCCGGAACCGTCTGGGCCCCACCGCACAGTTCGGCACCACCGCACGGGGCCGCATCACCGCACGGGGCCGCGGGCGGCCGGTTCGCCTGGGAGTACCTGGAACGTGTCCACGGCACGATCGGCGCCGGGGCGAACGAGGTCCTGCGCGACGGCATCGCCGACTTCGGCCTCGGCCTCCCGAGGCAAGCCCGATGACCCCCACCGCGGCAGCTCCGGCCGTCGACGCGGCGGCGATCCTCGCGCTGACCGAGTCGCCGCCCGGCTACGACCCGGATTGGTGGCGCGGCGCGCTGCCCAGGTTCACCGGCGGACTGCCGGGCGGCCGGGGCCGGTTCGCCGACGCGGTCGACGCGATCCGGCAGCTCGCCGCAGCGGCGGTGCCGTCGCCGGTCCACAACGGCGTCGTCCAGAGCGGCGCGCTGCTGGCGGCGCTCGGGGAGCGGGAGCACCTGAACGCGCTGACCGCTGGTGAGCGCCGGTACGCGTTCTGCGTCACCGAGCCGGACGGCAGCTACGGGCCCGGCAGCATCCGGACCCGCGCCGAGCCCACCGGGAAGAGCTGGCGGCTCGACGGCACGAAGTGTTTTGTCCCGTACGCCGCCGACGCCGACGTCCTCCTCGTTGTCGCGAGAGTCCCCGGCCCGGTCAGCGTCGCGGACGGGCGGAGGGCGCCCGACGTCGTGGCCGCGTTCGCGGTCGATGCCGCCGCGCCGGGCGTCCGCATCGAGCCGATCCCGACGATCGGCCTCGACCACCAGTGCGCGATCAGCCTCCGGGCGGCACCGGCGCGCCGCCTCGGGGCTTTCCGCCGTCCCGGCCGGCCACCGGACCCCACGGACCCGACGGACCCCACGGAGCCGACGGACCCCACGGACTCCGCGCTCTCGCGGGGCACGATCGCGCTCGCGGCGGACGCGCTCGGCGCCGCGGAGGCGGCGATGCGGTACGCGGTCGAGCGCGTCTCGACCCGCGTCCAGCAGGGGACGCCGCTGGGCACCCGCCAGGCCGTGAAACACCGCTGTGCGGACATGCTGCTCGACGTCGCGCTGGTCGCCGGTGTGGTGGAGCGTGCGGCGCGCCTCCTAGACCGGGACGCTGCACCGGACGACGTCCGCCGCGCCGCCGCGATCGCCAAGGCTGCCGCGGCGACGCGGTGCCGCCGGGTCACCGCGTCCGCTCACCAGCTCTGCGGCGGCGACGGCATCCACGCCGACCGGCCGCTCCACCTCTGGTACCGCCGGGTGAAGGCCGCCGAACCGATGCTCGGCGACCCGCGCCACCACCGCGCCACGGTGGCCACCACGCTCCTCGACTCCTCTCGATCGGAAGGCTTCGGATGAGCACACAACAGATTCCCTTCGTGGATTACCTGGAACTGGGTGACGATCCACATCTGGTCGCCGAGGAGTGCACCGCCTGCGCGGCGCGCTACTTCGGCCGCCGCAACGCCTGTGCGCGCTGCGGCGCCCGGGAGTTCCACCGCGTCCCGATCGCGACGAGCGGCGAGGTCCGCGCGTTCACGATCGTCACGTTCGCGGCGCCCGGCGTCCCGGTGCCGTTCGTCGCTGCGGTCGTGGACTGCGACGGCACCAGCGTGCGCGCCAACCTGGTGGACGTGGACACCGACCCGGACCACGTCCACCTGGGCATGAAGGTGGCGCTGACGACCTACGTCACCGGCGTCGACGACGAAGGCGTCGAGGCTGTCAACTACGGCTTCCGGCCGGTGGAGGGGTAACGAACATGGCGGAGACCCTGTGGATCCTCGGCATCCACATGACGAAGTTCGGCAAGCACCCCGACGAGGACCTCGTCGACCTGGCCTCGGAAGCGGCGCTCGGCGCGCTCGCCGACGGCGGTGTGTCGATGAAGGACATCGGCGTGCTGGCGGCGGGCAACCTGCTCGGCGGCGTCGGCGGCATCGGACAGCTGCTGCAGAAGCAGATCGGGCAGACCGGTATCCCGGTCTACAACGTCCAGAACGCGTGCGCGACCGGCGCGACCGCGCTGCGGACCGTCTGCATGGCGATCAAGGCCGGCGAGGCCGAGATGGGGCTCGCGGTCGGCGTCGAGAAGCTGTCCGGCGCGGGCTTGCTCGGCGCGCGTCCGCGGAAGGACGAGAGCGGGACGTGGAGCCGGTCGGGGCGGCTCGGGGCGGTCGGTGCGGTCGACGGCCGGATCGGCACCGAGACGATGGCCGGGGTGTTCGCGCAGGTCGGGATGGAGTACGGCCACAAGTACGGTGGTGCGGATTTTGAGCTGTTCGCGCGGATCAGCGAGAAGAACCACGCCCACTCGACGCTGAACCCGCTCGCCGCCTACCAGAAGCGGATGAGCCTGGAGCAGATCATGAACGACGTCATGATCGCGTACCCGAACACGCGGCCGATGTGTTCGGCGAACACCGACGGCGCCGCGGCCGCGGTGGTGATCGCGGACTCGGCGCTGCAGCGGCTGCCGCTCGAGCAGCGTCGCCGGGCGGTGAAGATCGCCGCGTCGGTGTTGACCAGCGACCCGTGGACGGAGGCGTGCCAGGTGTTGCCGGACGTCAACACGCTGACCCGCGCCGCCGCCGCGCAGGCGTACGAGCAGGCCGGGGTCGGGCCCGGTGACCTGGACCTGGTCGAGCTGCACGACTGCTTCGCCACCGCCGAACTCGTCCACTACGACAACCTGATGCTCTGCGAGGAGGGCGGTGCGGTGGACTTCTTCAAGTCCGGAGCGCCGTGGCGGGACGGCTCGACGCCGGTGAACGTGTCCGGTGGGCTGCAGTCCAAGGGGCATCCGATCGCGGCGACCGGCATCGCGAACGTGTGGGAGATCGCGACCCACCTGCGCGGTGAGGCCGGGGATCGTCAGATCGAGGGGGCTCGCGTCGGGCTGGCGCACGTGATCGGCCTCGGTTCCGCGTGTGGCGTCCACATCTTGGAGAAGGCCGCGGCGTAGCACCAAGTAGTAAGGGGCCGCAGGCGGCAACGGCGGGCTACGGCCCGTTCGAGTTCATCATGTATAAAGTATAGAAAACCTTGGCTGGAGGAGACATGGCGACTGCCACAGCACTGGAGATCGAGCGACGCTCCTCGGCGCTCGGCGCGCTCATCACCGGCGTCGACCTGGCCGGCGGCGTCGACGACACGACGCTGACCGCGCTCCAGGACGCGTTCCTGAAGTACCAGGTCATCTGCATCCGGGGTCAGCAGGCGATGACGCCCGACGACCAACTCGCGTTCGCCTCCCGCTGGGGGGAGGTGTCGGTGCACCCGTACGTGCCGAGCATCGAGGGGCATCCCGGCGTGATGAAGATCCACGAGCCCACGCCGCTCACCCAGCGGTGGCACGCCGACACCACGCACGCTGAGCGGCCACCGGCGCTGAGCATGTTGCTGGCGCGGGTGATCCCCGAGGTCGGCGGCGACACGATGTGGTCGAACGCGGCCCTGGTCTACGAGCAGCTCTCGCCGGGGCTGCGGGCGACGCTCGATACGCTGCACGCGGTTCACCAGGGCACCACGCTCGCCGACCAGGCCGGGCTCGATCGCAAGGCCGTCACACAGAGCCACCCGGTGGTGCGGACGCATCCGATCACCGGCCGGAAGGCGCTGTTCGTCAACGGCGACTACACGACGCACATCGAGGGCTGGACCCCCGAGGAGAGCGCGCCGCTGCTCGAGTACCTGTACGCCCAGGTGGGGCGCGCGGAGTACGTGTACCGGCACAAGTGGCGGGTCGGCGACCTGGTGATCTGGGACAACCGGTGCACGCAGCACGCGGTGGTCGGCGACACCGGCGGCGCCGAGCGCGTGCTGCACCGCGTGACGCTGTTCGGCGACCGCCCGGTCTGAGGAGGCCGGCCGCGCCGGCCCCGTGGCGGGCCGGCGCGGGGCGGGTCAGGCCTTGGGGCCGCCGGCGACGTAGAGGACCTGGCCGGACACGAATCCGGCGGCCTCGCCGACGAAGAACGAGACGGCGTTCGCGATGTCGTCCGGCACCCCGGCGCGGGCCACCGGGATCTGTGCGGCCCGGGCCGTCACGTAGGCGTCCCAGTCCTGCCCGAGGCGCTCCGCGGTCGCCTTCGTCATCTCGGTCCGGATGAACCCTGGCGCGATGCTGTTCACCGTGACGCCGAACTTGCCCAGCTCGATCGCGAGCGTCTTGGTCAAGCCCTGGATGCCCGCCTTGGCCGCGGCGTAGTTGGTCTGTCCGCGGTTGCCGAGCGCCGAGGTGCTGGACAGGTTCACGATCCGTCCCCAGCGGGCCGCGACCATGTGCCCCTGCACGGCCTTGCTCATCAGGAACGTGCCGCGCAGGTGCACCGCGATCACCGCGTCGAAGTCGGCCTCGGACATCTTGAACAGCAGGTTGTCGCGGGTGATCCCGGCGTTGTTGACGAGCACGGTCGGCGCGCCGAGCGTCTCGGTCACCCGGGCGACGGCGGCCTCCACCGCGGTGGCGTCGGCGACGTCGGCGCCGACCGCGAGCGCCCGTCCACCGGCCGCGACGATGGCATCGGCGGTCTCCTTCGCCGCCGACTCCTCGAGGTCGAGTGCGGCGACCGCGAGGCCGTCGGCGGCCAGACGGACGGCGGTCGCGGCGCCGATGCCGCGCGCGGCGCCGGTGACGATCGCGACCCGGTGGAGTGGGGGTGTGCTCATGCGGTCTCCCGGAAGCTGAGGGGCGGGCTACCTACTATATAAAATGTACTGCTTCCAGATCCGACAGGAGAGCACCGATGTCCTCGCTGGCCGACCTGCTGCTCGCGCACCCGTTCACCGACGACGAGGCGCTGCTGCACACGGCCGACCGGACGCTGACCGCCGGCGAGGCTCGCGCGCGGACCGCCGAACTCGCCGACCGGTTGCGCGCGGCCGGGGTGCGGCCGGGTACCGCGGCCGCGGTGCGGCTGCCGAACAGCCCCGAGTCGGTGCTCGCGATGACCGCGATCTGGTCGGTCGGGGCGGTCTTCGTGCCGGTCAACGCCGCGGCGCCGCCCGCGGAGGTCGAGTACGCGCTGGCCGCGGCCCACCCGGTCGCCCTGGTGGAGACCGACCCGGACGATGGCGTCCGCGTGCGCCGCCTCGACCCGGCCCCGGACACCGCGGGGGGCGTGGAGGTGGCGGGCGGCGCGGGCGGCGCGGGCGGCGCGGCCGTTCCGAGCGGCGTCGCGGGCGGCGGCGTCCGGCGTGTGTATGACGTCGGGACCGCGTTCGTCACCTGGACCTCCGGGACCACCGGAACGCCGAAGGCGATCCTCCACACTCACGACGGTTACCTCGAACTGCTCGACCGGGTGCTCCGGCCGCTGCGGGCACGCGCCACCGCCACCCCCGCCCGGCCACCGTCGCCGAACCTCATCCCGGTCTCGTTGGCGCTCAACAGCGGCATTTACAACGCGCTGTTCGGGCTGCGCGCGGGTGCGGCGCTGGTGATCATGGACCGATTCCGGCCGCGGGAGTTCGCCGACCTCGTCGCGCGGTTCGGGATCCGGTCGACGGTGCTCCCACCGGCGGCGATCGCGATGCTCACCGCGTCGGACGTCGAGGCGCTCGCGCCGCTGCGGTACGTCCGGAGCATCACCGCAGCGCTCTCGCCGCTCCAGGCCCGCCGTTTCACCGAGCGGTTCGGCGCGTTCGTCCTCAACAGCTACGGCCAGGCCGAGATCGGCGAGGTGATCGGCTGGACCGCCGCGGACGCGAAGGCCCATCCGGAGAAGGTCGGCGCGGCCGGGCGTCCGCTGCCGGGCGTCGAGATCCGGGTCGGCAGCGAAACCGGGGCCCCGGACGGCGAGGTCGGGCCGCTGTGGGTCCGGCCGCCGCGGATGGCGTCCGGCTACGCGACCGGCGAGCTGCTCGCCGACCGCATCGACGCCGAGGGTTTCCTCGACACCGGCGACCTGGCCCGGATGGACGAGGACGGGTTCGTCTGGATCGAAGGGCGCGCCGGTGACCTGATCAACCGCGGGGGCAACAAGGTGTTCCCGGAACAGGTCGAAGAGGTGCTGCAGTTGCATCCGGCGGTGTTCGAAGCGGCCGTAGCCGGAGCACCGGACGAGCGGCTCGGTGAAGTGCCGGTGGCGTTCGTCGTGGACGCCCACGGCGCCGTACCGGCCACCGACGACGAGCTGGTGCGGCTGTGTCGCGACCATCTTGTCGCGTACAAGGTGCCGGTGGCGTTCCACCGGGTCGACGCGCTGCCGCGCACCGAGGTCGGCAAGCTCCGGCGCCAAGAATTGCTCCGATAATTATGACAAAAGCAATTGTTTTTGTGCGAAGCATGAAGAATTGACTTCCGACCAAAAAGGACTATAACAGGATACGCGTACATCGAGACAAAAGTGTCTCGGCGCCCTTTCTAAGGAGTACGCGTGTCTTCTCAACCCCTCATGAAGCGGCTCGCTGCGGTTGCGGTCTTCGGTGCGGCGACCGGTGTCGCCGTGCTGACCGGCGGACCAGCCCACGCCGACACGGTCACGGTCAACTACTCGTGTGAGACCCCGCTGTCCGGCACCGTCGTCGGCGACGTCGAGGTCACGGTCACCGCGCCCGCGACGGCGACGGTCGGCGAGACGGTCGAGATCACGGTGACGACCGGTCCGACGCCGGTCACCTCACCGATCGACCTGGCGGCGGGCAGCGTGACACCCTCCGCCGAGGGCGTCGTCTCGGGCGCCCAGACCGGCACCGTGACGGTGACCGGGCCGGCCAACCCGGAGACGATCCCGGCGGGGACGCCGATCCAGTTGCCGCCGATGACCGGGCAGCTGACGCTGACCGCACCGGGCCAGGTCGACCTGACGCCGGGCACCGCGTCGGCGGTGGCGAGCACGATCTTCGGCACGTTCACGATCCCGTGCACGCCGACGTCACCGCCGGGTGTGGCAGCCTCCATTCAGGTGAGCTGACCCCGCTTCACGTCCCGGCGCCCCCGCACGGGCGCCGGGACGTGCAGGGTTTTCCACCAGTATTTGATAGATCCGGCTAATTCGCTGAGCCGCGTCGGACGACGCGATTAGCGTCCGCGCTCATGACGTGGATCCGGCGAGTGACGACGTGCGCCGTAGCGGTACTGGTGGTGGTGGCGGGGACCGCCACTCCGGTGAGCGCGGCACCCACCGCGCGGCTGATCAATCCGGTGCCCGACGAACGGTTCCACATCTTCGATGTGAGCGAGGGCGGCTACGTGCTCGGCTACCCGACGACGAGCGGGCACTTCAGCCCGACGCTCTGGCACGACGGCACGCTGACGACGATCACCACGTCCGGTCGCGCCACCGCGGTCAACGACTCGGGCACCGTCGCCGGGACGCGCTACGTCGGCGAGCAGGCCAGGGCGACGCTGTGGTCGGCGAACGGAACTCCGACCGACGTCGCCCCCGCCGGTGCGCAGGACAGCTGGGCGCTGGCCCTGAACGACCGCGGGCAGGCCGTGATCGGTTACACCCTGCCCGGAGAGATCGGCACCAGTGCGAGCCGCCTGGCGCTGCGCACCGGGGACACGCTCACCGACATCCCGCTCGCCGCCGGCGTGACGGTTGGGCAACTCACCTACTCCAGCAGCCATGCGACCGTGATGCTCACCGACAGCGGCGTGGTCGCCGTCAACGGCCGGAGCCTCGCCCAGGGCATCGGCGTGCCGTTCGTCTGGGCCGCTGGCGTCCGCACCGACCTGCTGCCGGTGGTCGGACCGAACGGCCTGATCAACGACATCAACGAGGCCGGTCAGGTCCTCGCCGCCACCGGCACGTCACCGACCCGGACCGCGGTCTGGCAGGCCGGAACGGTGCGCTGGCTGACGGACCTGGCCAGTAACGGGTACTCCCTGGGCCAGGGGATCAACGAGGCCGGTGCGATCGCTGGGTCGTCGGACAACTGGTACGGGCAGAGCCGCGCGACGCTCTGGCCGAGCGCCACCAGCAAGCCGATCGACCTCGGCACGCTGCCGGTCGGCGGCCCCAGCTCTGCGCACGACGTCAACGACCGTGGTGAGGTCGTCGGCTCCTCGAACATCCTCCTCTCGGGGCGCCGGGCGGTGTTCTGGGGTACCGATCGGCGCGCGCTCGAGCTCCCGTCGATCCCGTCGGGCCGCTCCGGCGACGCCCAGTGGCTCACGAACGCCGGCCTGATCGCCGGATCGGACACCGGGGCCAACAGCGCCGACCGTGGTCTGGTGTGGATAGTGACCCGCTGATTTTCTCAGTCCCGCGCCGCCGGGCCGAGGGTCTGCCGGGCGATGATGACCTGCTGGATCTGGCTGGTGCCCTCGTAGATCCGGAACAGGCGGGCGTCGCGGTAGAAGCGTTCGACCGCGACGCCCCGCATGTACCCGGCGCCGCCGTGGATCTGGACCGCCCGGTCCGCGACCCGCCCCACCATCTCCGAGCAGAAGTACTTCGCGGCGGCCGGCCCGGTGATCCGGTCGGTGCCCGCGTCGTAGGCGCGAGCGACGTCGAGGACGAGCGCGCGCCCGGCGTAGTGGTCGGTCACCGAGTCGGCGACCAGCCCCTGGACGAGCTGGAATCGCGCGATCGGCTTGCCACCGGCCCGGCGGGACTGCGCGAACTCCACCGACTCCGACACCAGCCGGCCGGCCATCCCGACGCACAGCGCCGCGATGTGGATCCGACCGTGGGCGAGGCACTGCGCCGCGATCCGGAAGCCGTTGTTCACGCCCTGGTCCCCGCCGACGACCGCGTCACCGGGGAGGATCACCTCGTCGAGGTACACGTCGGCGGTGTGCGCCCCGAACTGGCCCATCTTGCGGTCGGGGGTACCCACGCTGACGCCGGGTGTGTCTGCCGGGACGAGGAACGCGGTGATGCCGCGGTTGCCCGGAGCATCCGGGTCGGTGCGGGCGAACACCATGAACACGTCGGCGACCGGCGCGTTCGTGATGTACCGCTTGGCGCCGTCGAGCACCCAGCGGTTCCCCTCGCGGCGCGCCCGGGTGGTCAGCGCCGACGGATCCGAGCCGGCGTCCGCCTCGGTGAGCGCGAACGACGCGGTGACCTCGCCGGACGCCAGCCGGGGGAGCCAGACCTTCTTCTGCTCCTCGGTGCCGCCTTCCAGCAGCACGTGACCGGCGATCCCGTTGTTCGTGCCGAACAGCGAGCGCAGCGCGGGAGTGGTCCAGCCGAGCTCGAACACCAGCTCGCACTCCTGCGCGACCGACAGCCCCAGGCCCCCGTACGCCGTGGGGATCGTGAAGCCGTAGAGCCCCATCTCCTTGCACGCGGCGACGAGCGTGTCCGGAACCGCGTCGGTGGCGTCGATCTCCTCCTCGCGCGGCACCACCTCGTTCCGCACGAACGTCCGGACCGCCGCGACGATCTCGGCCAGGTCGGCAGCATCCACCAGATCAGTCCTCCGTCGGAAGGGCGCCGACCACACCCGCGGCGCGGAGGTCGGCGACGTCGTGCACGGTGAGCCCGAGTTCGGCGAGCACCGCGTCGGTGTGGGCGCCGAGAGCCGGGACCGCTCCCATCGGCGCCGTCCGCCCACTGAACACCGCAGGGGGGAGCAGCGCCCGCACCGGCCCGGCGGGGGTGTCGACCGGACGCCAGCGATCGCGGGCGGCCAGGTGCGGATGCTCCACGACCTCGCTCGGCGTCCGATAGACCGAATTGCCGATCCCGGCGGCGTCCGCCGCCTTTTGAATGTCGGTCAGGGCTCGGGACCCGCACCAGTCGCCGACGATCGTGTCCAATTCGGCCCGGTGGGCGACCCGATCGGGGTTGTGGCGGTAGCGGTCGTCGGCGGCGAGGTCGGGGCGGCCGAGCAACTCGGACGCGAGCCGCTGCCACTCCGCGTCGTTCGTGGTACCGAGCACGACCGTGCGGCCGTCCGCGGTCGGGTAGGCCCCGTACGGTGCGACCGCGGGGGAGCCCATGCCGACCGGCAACTGGTCGACGCCGGTCGCCGCGGTCCAGGTCAGCGGGTACCCCATCAGCTCGGCCATCGCGTCGAACATGCTCACCGCGATCCGGGCGCCGGTGCCGGTCGCCGTCCGTTCGGCCAGCGCGCCCAACACGGCGATTGCCGCGTACAGGCCGGTGGTGCCGTCCGCGAACGGCGGCCCCGGCTTCGCCGGTGCGCCGGGAACCCCGGTGATCGCGCAGACGCCGGTCTCTGCCTGCACCAGCAGGTCGTACGCGCGTTTGCCGGACAGGGGCCCGCCGTCTCCGTACCCGGAGATCTCGACGCTGACGAGGTGCGGGTGGTCGCGGGTGAGGTCGTCCGGGCCGACGCCGAGCCGGGCGGTGGCGCCGGGTGCCAAGTTCGAGACCAGGACGTCCGCGCGGGCGAGCAGCCGGTGCAGCAGCGCCCGTCCGTCCGGGTGGCGGACGTCGAGCGCAACCGACTCCTTGCCCCGGTTGAGCCAGACGAAGTGCGCTGCCTGGCCGTTCACCACGTCGTCGTAGGAACGGGTGAAGTCGCCGCCGCGCGGGTTCTCCACCTTGAGGACGCGGGCGCCGAGGTCGCCGAGCGTGCGGGTGCAGAGCGGCGCGGCCACCGCCTGCTCGAGCGCGACGACCGTGACGCCGGCCAGCGGGCCGTTCTCAGAAGACACGATCGAGATGATCGCTGACACGGGCCCAGTGTGTGGCCGAGGAGCCGAGAATCTCGTCGTTCGTGATCGCGCGCTTGTAGTAGAGGTGCGCGTCGTGCTCCCAGGTGAAGCCGATGCCGCCGTGGAGCTGGATCGCGTCGGCGGCGACCGTGGCGGCGGCCTCGGCGCAGTACGCCTTCGCGAGCGCCGCGACCAGAGCACGTTCGTCGGCGTCGGCTTCGGCTTCGGCGGCGTGGCGGGCCGCGGAGCGGGCCAGCTCGACCTTGATCAGCATTTCCGCCGCGCGCTGCTTGACCGCCTGGAACGACCCGATCGGCCGGCCGAATTGGACGCGTTGCTTCGCATACGCGACCGTGAGGTCCAGGCATTGCTGCGCGACGCCGACGAGCTCCGCGGCGAGCAGAACGCGGGCGACGTCGAGCGCAGCCGGAATCGCGGAACCGTCGGCGCCGACGCGGACCGCCGCGACCCCGCCGAACTCGACCAGGGCCTGGCGCCGGGTCAGGTCGAGGCTCATCAGCGGCGTCCGGGCGACGCTCGTGACGTCCTCGACGGCGAAGATCCCCGGGCCGTCCGGTGCCTCGGCGACGACCAGCAGAAGCCCGGCGGTCGCGCCGTCCACGACCCGCTCGACGCGTCCGGTCAGGCGCCACCGGCCGTCGACGCGCTCGGCACGCACCGCCGGCCCGCCGTCCGGGGCATCCGGGAGCGCGACGGTCGCGGTGAGCGTGCCGGCGGCGATCGGGGGGAGCCACTGTTTTGCGGCCTCCGCATCACCGGAGGCGAGCAGCAACGGCACCGCCGCCCCGACGGTCGAGAACAGCGGCGCGCAGACCAGCGTTCGGCCGGCGGCTTCGAACACGTCGGCGAGCGCGCCGAGCGGTAACCCGAGCCCGCCGTACTCGGCGGGTATGCCCAGCCCCGGCAGGCCGGTCTCCCGCGCCCAGCGGCGCCAGGCATCCGGGTCGTACCCGGCCGGGGTCGCCATCAGCTCCCGCACCCGCGCCGGGGGGCAGGAGTCGGCGAACACGGTGGCGGCGAGGTCGCCGACGTCCGTACCGAACGGCTCGTCCATGCACAGGCTCCCCGGTAGTTGCATCATGTACTTTGTATAAAATCTAACATGCGACTACCCTCCGGTTCATGACTCCGCCGCCGGAACTCCTGGCCGCAGGCACTGCGGACGAGGCCGTCGCCGCCGCACTGGACTGGGTACGCCGGAACACCCCGCCGACCTGGGTCGGAGCCGCCGAGAGCGGTGGTGCGGGTGCGGTGCGGCAGGTCCGGTCCACCGCCGAATACCGCGCCTGGTACCCGACGTTCGCCGGCTCCGGGCTCGCGGTGCCTGCCTGGCCGGTCCCGTACGGCGGACTGGGCTGGGCGCCCGCGGTGGCCGCCGCGGTCGACCGGGCGTTACGTCCGTACCACTTACCCCGGCTCAACCCGCTCGGCCTCAACCTCGCCGCTCCGGCGTTGTTCGCACACGGCACCGAAGAGCAGCGGCTGCGCTACCTCCCGCCGATCGTCCGCAACGACGAGGTGTGGTGCCAGCTGTTCAGCGAGCCGGGCGCGGGCAGCGATCTCGCGTCGCTCTCGACCCGCGCCGAACGCGACGGCGACCGCTGGCTCATCACCGGCCAGAAGGTCTGGACGACCTGGGCGCACCTCGCCGACTACGCGGTCCTGCTCGCCCGCACCGACCCGGACGCGCCGAAACGCGCCGGGATCACGTACTTCCTGATCGCGCTCGACCAGCCGGGCGTCGAGATCCGGCCGCTGCGGCACATCGGCGGTGAGATCGACTTCAACGAGGTCTTCCTCGACGGCGCGGTGGTCCCGGACGCACAGCGGGTCGGCACGGTGAACGACGGCTGGCGGGTCGCCCGGGCGACGCTCTCCGGCGAGCGGCAGATGGTGTCCGGATCCGGGTCGGGCGGCGTCGACCGGATCGGCGGCGCGGGCGCCGGGCGGCTGGTACGCCTGGCCAAGGAGCGCGCCGCCGCGGTTCCCGGCACCGGCTGGGACGACCCGCTGGTGCGCGCCGAGATCACCCGCCTCTGGGCCGAGGAGCAGCTGCGCTCCCGGACCAACCAGCGGGTGCGAGCCACCGTGAAGGCCGGTCGTGCGCCCGGACCGGAGAGTTCGATCGGCAAGGTGCACGGATCGGACCTCAACCAGCGCATCCAGGCCCGTGCGGCGGCGCTGCTCGGGCCGTCGCGGACGACGTGGCCGGCCGCGGCGGACGCCTGGGACGACGCGGTCGAGGCCTATCCGGACGGCATGCCCGCCGAGGTCCGGGGTGCGCTGCGCAGCCGGGCCAACACGATCGAGGGCGGCACCACCGAGGTGAACAAGAACATCATCGCGGAGCGGGTTCTCGGGCTGCCGCGCGAGCCCGACCCCTGGGAGGGGAAGCCCTGGCGCGAGGTGCCCCGTGGCTGAGACGGCGTCGCCCCCGGTCGCCGCTGAGACGGTGGCCGGGCGGTTGTGGCGGGTGTTGCGGCAGGCCGGGGTTCGGGCCGTCTACGGAGACGCCGACCGCGGCCTGCCGGTGACCGCGCGGGCACCGGCGGCGCTCGCCCCCGTGCTGGTCGCCGCCCACCGGCGGGTGCACCGGGAGCTCGCCGCGTCGTGGGTGGACGGAGTGCTGACGATCGGCGCACCGGCGGGCGGGCCGGCCGCGGCGGAGGTGCCCCCAGCGTGTCCGCCCGAGGGCTGGGTGGTGCTGCTCGACGAGCCCGAGCGCGTTCCGGACCTCGTCGCGCTCGGAGTGGACGCCGCCGCCGCGGGCCGGTACCTCGCGATCCGCGTCGACCTGGACCTCGCGGGACCGGCGGGGGAGCTGCGGGACCCCGGCCCGGCCGAAGCCCCGCCGACCGCTCCGCCGGAAGACCACCTCGCCCGGCTGGCCGCGGCGCAGCGGCCGGTCGTCCTCGCCGGCCCGGGTGTGATCACGGCCGGTGCGGTGCCCGCGCTGCACGCGTTCGCCACCGCGGGGCAGGTCGGGGTGCTCAACACCTGGGGCGCCAAGGGCATTTTCCCGTGGCAGAGCCCGCATCACTGGGCGACCATCGGCCTGCAGCGCGACGACTTCCGGCTCGCCGGGCTGGCCGACGCCGACCTGATCGTCGCGGTCGGGCTAGATCCGGACGAATCGCCGGCCGAGCGCTGGCAGCTCGCGCCGTCGCTGACGCTCGCGCCGGACAGGCTGGGCGCGCTGGCGCACGAGTGGCGCCGGGCCGCCGGGCTCCCGCCGATGCCGCCGCTGCGGCACCGCCTGGCCGAGGCCACGCAGAGCGGGTGGACGGTCCGGACCGGACCGCTGCCCCCGTCCCGCGTGACGATGACGTACGGCGAGATCGCCGCCCGCGGCGGGCTGGTGGCCGCCGACCCGGGGACCGCCGGGTTCTGGGTGGCACGGACGGTCGGCACCACGCTGCTCGACACCGTGATCGTGCCGGGCCACCGTGTTCCGCCCGGGTTCGCGGTCGCGGCGGCGCTGGTTGCGCGCATCCCGAGCCCGGCCCGCCCGGTCCTCGCCGTCCTCGACGACCCCGCGGCTGGGCGGGTCGGGGAACTGTTGGAGCTTGCCGCGTCGCTCGGGTTGCCGGTGCCGGTCGAAGTCTGGACGGACGACGGCCCGGCGCCGGACGCGGAACCGCATGCCGCCCGCCTCCGGGGCGCCGTCTACGGCGACGCGCCGGCCGTCCTCCCGCTGCGGACCGACGCACGCTGGCTGGCCCGGATGACCGACGTCGCGGGACCGGTGATCGCGTGGAACGACAGGAGCACTCACCCGTGAGCGAAACCCGCACCGAACCCCGGATCACCGACGAGGCGATCGCGCGCCTGCGCCGCCGGATCGGCATCCCGGTCCCCAACCCCGCCCCGCCGCACTACCGCGAACCGGGCGTGGACGCGTTCCGCATCGTCGCGCAGGCCTACGGCGACGACAACCCGCTCTGGAGCGACCGCGACCACGGCGCGAAGTCCCGCTGGGGCGGGCCGATCGCGCCGCCACCGCTGGTCGGGGGCGACACGCTGATCGGCGAGAACACGGTGAGCGCCGTCGCCGACGAGCACCGCGCGCTGATGAAGGGCGACCCGCTGCGCGGCGTCCACGCGTTCTACGCCAGCAGCGCGCGCGAGTGGTGGGCGCCGCTCGAGCCGTACGCGCGGATCCGGCGTCGCGACGCGCTGGTCGGCGTCCACGACAAGACCAGCGGCTTCGCCGGGCGCGCGGTGCACGAGTGGACCGGGCAGGTGTTCGGCACGACCGACGGGCGCCTGCTGGCCGGGCAGTACAAGCTGATGATCCGCACCGAGCGGCAAAAGGCCCGGGAGAAGAAGAAGTACGCCGAGATCGAGCCCTACGTCTATACCGACGCCGAGATCGACGACATCGAGGCGCAGGTGGTCGCCGGGCGGCGGCGCGGTGCGGAACCCCGGTACTGGGAGGACGTGGCCGTCGGCGATCCGCTCGACCCGCTGGTGAAGGGCCCGCTGACCGTCACCGACATGGTCTGCTGGCACGTCGGCATGGGCATGGGGTTGTACGCGATCCGTCCGCTGGAGCTCGCGGTCGCCAACCGGCGCCGGATCCCGCGCTTCTACCACCGCGACGAACTCAACGTCCCGGACGTCATGCAGCGCGTCCACTGGGATCCGGAGTTCGCCCGCCGGTCGGGTAACCCGACCACGTTCGACTACGGCCGGATGCGCGAGACCTGGCTGATCCACGCCTGCACGAACTGGATGGGCGACGATGCCTGGCTGTGGAAGCTCGCCTGCCGCTTCGAGGCGTTCAACTACGTCGGCGACACCCAGTGGGTCCGCGGCGAAGTGACCCGGCACTACCTCGCCGACGGCGGACGCCCGGCGGTCGACGTCGCGCTGCGCACCGTGAGCCAGCGGAACGTCGAGACGACGACCGGCTCGGCCACGATCCTGCTGCCCAGCCGCGAGTACGGGCCGGTCCGGCTGCCCGACCCACCCGGCACGGACCTGGAGAGCGCCATGTCCGCGATCGTCGAACGGTTCGCACAGTGAGAACCGGGGACGTGGGGACCGACAGGCTGGGGGTCGTGCAGGACGGTGCCGTCCTGCGGCTCCGGCTCGACCGGCCGGACAAACGTAATGCTCTGGACGACGTCATGGTCGCCGGGTTGATCGAGGCTGTCGTGGCGGCGGGCAGCGACGAGTCGGTGCGGGCCGTCCTCCTCACTGGCGCCGGTGACCACTTCTGCTCCGGCGCGGACATCGTGGCGCGTAACGCCGGTATCGACGGCCGCCCGCGGGTCGGCAGCATCCAGCGCCGGCTGCCCTGGCAGGCCCACCGGTTGGTGCCGGTGCTGCTGGAGACGCAGGTGCCGATCGTCTGCGGCGTCCGCGGCTGGGCCGCAGGCATCGGTCTGGGGCTGGCGCTCGCCGCGGACGTCACGGTCGTCGCCGAAGACGCGCGGCTCTGGGCGCCGTACGCGGCGCGCGGCTTCACCCCGGACGGCGGCGTCACCTGGATGCTGCCCCGCCGCATCGGCGAGGTGCGGGCGCGGCGGATGTTGCTGCTGGGGGAGCGGGTGGACGGCGTTACGGCTGCCGAGTGGGGGCTGGTCGACCGGGCGGTGTCGTCCGAGGCCGTGGACGCGGAGGCCGAGAAGGTCGCGATCGCGTTGGCCGCGGGGCCGACGGTGGCGCTCGGGCTGGCGAAATCCCTGCTGCACACCGGACGGTCGGCGTCGCTGGAGGCGCACCTGCGGGACGAGGCGTTCGGCATGGAGCTCTCGTCGCGCAGCGAGGACTTCCGCGAGGGCCTCGCCGCGTTCCGCGAGAAGCGTTCGCCCGATTTCACCGGCCGATGAGCGCTCGCGCGAAGAGAAGGGTGCACGGATGAGCGCTCGCGCGAAGAGAAGGGTGCACGGATGAGCGCGACCTACCGTGGGCTCCGGGTGGAGCGGCGTGGCCCGGTGGGATGGTTGATCTTCGACCGGCCGGACGTCGGGAACGCGATGGACGCCGGGATGCTCGACGATCTGCCCGCTGCCTGGGCGGAGCTGGACGCCGACCCCGAGGTCCGGGTGATCGTCAACACTGGGGGCGGATCGGCGTTCCAGACCGGTTTGGACGTTCGGCAGCTCGCCCGGGACCCCGGTGCGCTGCGGGAGCAGTCGCGGCGCACCAAACGCGCGGAGCTGCGGCTCACCGCCTGGCACAACAACGTGGGCACGCCGGTGATCGCGGCGGTCAACGGGGTCTGTGCCGGCGGCGGGTTGCACTTCGTGGCGGACGCCGACGTGGTGCTAGCCGCGGAGTCGGCGACGTTCCTCGACCCGCACGTGTCGGTCGGGCAGGCGAGCGTGTACGAGCTGATCGGGCTGGCCCACCGTGGCGCGGTGGAGCCGGTCGCGCGCCTCGGGCTGACCGGGCGGCACGAACGCCTGGACGCCGCCCGGGCGCACGCGCTGGGGTTTGTCAGCCAGGTCGTGCCCGACGACACGCTCGCCGGGGCCGCCCAGTCGCTCGCCGAGCAGATCGCGAGCCGGCCGCCGGAGGTCCTGCGCGCGGCGAAGCGAGCCCTCTGGTCGGCGCTCGAGACCCCCCGCACCACCGCACTCCGCGCCGCCGCGCCCGCGCGTACGCCTGCCTCGGCGGCGACCGAGCCGCGTTATCGATCCGTCAGTGAGAGGACTGTTATGACCGCGCCGTCGGACACCTTTACCTACACCGAGTTCGAGACGTTGCGGGTCGAGCGGCGCGGTCCGGTCGGGTGGCTGCTGTTCAACCGGCCGGACCGGCTGAACGCGATGACCAACCAGATGCGTGACGAGCTCGCGGTCGCGTGGCTCGAGCTGGATCGGGACCCGGCGGTGCGGGTGATCGTCAACACCGGCGAGGGGCGCGCGTTCCAGACCGGTGTCGACGTCGCCGAGATCGCGTCGGACGGCGTCGGTATGGAGCGGTACCGGGAGTCGATGGAGAACTTCGACGTCCATTTCACCGCCTGGCACCAGCGTGTCGCCAAGCCGGTCATCGCGGCGGTGAACGGTGTCTGCGCCGGGGGCGGCTTCCATTTTGTCGCGGACGCCGACGTCGTCATCGCGGCCACCGACGCCCAGTTCACCGACCCGCACGTGTCGATCGGCCAGGTCGTGGCGATCGAGGCGATCGGGCTGCTGCGCAAGATGCCGTTCGAGCCGGTGATGCGGATGGCGCTGACCGGGCGGCACGAGCGGATGTCGGCCGAGCGCGCGTACCAGCTCGGCATGGTGAGCCAGCTGGTCGAGCCCGACGCACTGCGGGACGCCGCGCAGGAGCTCGGCGAGCTGATCGCGCGGAACTCGCCGGTCGCGATGGCCGCGACGAAGCGCGCGCTGTGGGGTGCGCTGGAGACCGGCCTCACCGAGGCGTGCCGCGCCGGGGCCAAAGACCTGGTGAGCGTCTGGGGCCACCCCGACCAGACCGAAGGCCCCGCCGCCTGGGCGGAAAAGCGCGAAGCGAAGTGGGCACCGCTGGGCGACTGACCGGAAGCGGATTGCATTGGAAGGCCTATGACCCTTCCGAATGCAATCCGCTTCGGCGGCCGCCCCCGTGCGGTGGTGCCCTGATAATGTATAAAGTACGCGCCAACAGGAGGTGCCATGGAGCCCGAGACGATTCCGGCTGCGCTCCGGCGTGCGGCCGCCCGATGGCCGGACGAGACCGCGGTGGTCGAGGACGGCCGCCGCACCACCTGGGCCGAGCTCGCCGACCGGGCGACCGAGGTTGCCCGCGCGCTGGTCGGCAGCGGCGTCCGCCCCGGTGACCGGGTGGGCCTCTGGGCGCCGAACTCCACCGGCTGGATCGTCGCGTCGATGGGCGTCTACGCCGCCGGGGCGATCCTGGCGCCGGTCAACACCCGCTTCACCGGTGCGGAGGCCGCGCAGGCGTTACGCACCGCCGGCGCGAAGCTGCTGTTCACGGTCACGGATTTTCTGGACACCGACTATGTCCAGGCGCTGTCTGTCGACCCCGAACTTCTGGGTTCGCTCGACGTCGTCATCATGTCGGGGAAGCCGGATTCGTGGCGGGACTTTCTGGCCCGCGGAGCGGGCGTCGACCACACGCCGGCGGAAGAGGCCCTGACCGCGGACGACCCGTCGGACGTGATCTTCACGTCGGGGACCACCGGGCGCCCCAAGGGTGCGCTGCTGACGCACGGGTCGAGTACACGGACGTATCTGGCGTGGTCGGACGCCGTGGGGCTGCGCCACGGGGACCGGTACCTGGTCGTCTATCCGTTCTTCCACTGCGCGGGGCTGAAGTCGGCGGTGCTGGCGTGTGCGTTGCGCGGCGCGACGATCGTGCCGTGCCCGGTGTTCGCGGTGAACACGGTGATGAGCCTGGTCGAGAAAGAGCGCGTGACGATGCTGCCGGGGCCGCCGTCGCTGTACCAGTCGCTGCTGAACGCGGACCTGAGCGGCTACGACCGGTCCTCGCTGCGGCTGGCCGTGACCGGGGCGGCCGCGGTGCCGGTGGAGCTGGTCCGGCGGATGCGGGACGAACTGGGGTTCGCGTCGGTGGTCACCGCCTACGGGCTGACCGAGACGACGGGCACGGTCACCGCGTGCCGGCACGACGATCCGATCGAGGTCATCGCGAACACCAGCGGGCGACCGATCCCGGGCATGGCGGTGCGGATCGTCGATCGGGACGGGAAGGACGTGCAGGCCGGGGAGCCCGGCGAGGTGCTCGCGCGGGGGTTCGCGGTGATGCGCGGCTACTACGGCGACCCGGACGCGACCGCGGCGGCGATCGACGCCGACGGCTGGCTGAAGACCGGCGACATCGGCGTGCTCGACGCGGCGGGCAACCTGCGGATCACCGACCGGATCAAGGACATGTTCATCGTCGGCGGCTTCAACGCCTATCCGGCGGAGATCGAGAACGTGCTGCTCGGGCACGAGGGAGTCGCGGCGGTGGCGGTGGTGGGGGCGCCGGACGAGCGGCTCGGGGAAGTCGGGTACGCGTTCGTGGTGCCGCGCGCCGGGGCCGACCCCGGTGACCTCCTCGAGTGGTGCCGGGGGCGGATGGCCAACTACAAGGTGCCCCGCTACCTGGAGATCGTGGACGAGCTGCCGCTGAACCGCACGGGCAAGGTCGAGAAGCGGGTCCTGCGGGATCGGGTCGCGGAGGCCCTGCGATGACGAACGAGAAGGTCTACATCCACGAGTTCATCGACATCATCGGGCACCATCGCGCGGACTACATGCACCACATGACCGCGAACTGGAGCCCGATCGCCCAGGAGGAGCGCAACCAGCTCTGCTACGGGGTCTGGGGCATCGTCGGGACGACCCGCGACTGGCCGTCGGTGCTGAACCTCTGGGAGGAGGACGGCTTCGACGGGATGGCGTCCTCGTTCCGGCACGAGCTGGGCAGCACCACGCTGCAGGATCCGAAGCTCGCGAAGTGGTGGGCCGAGGCCGCCAGGTTCCGGTCGCACGGCACCGACCGGCTGCTGGTCCCGGCGCCGTGGACACGGACGATCTCCGAGCTCTGCGCGGACGGTGTGCGTGGGGAGGTCTATGCGCACGAGCAGTTCACGTGCGCGCCGGGCGGTGCGGCGGAGCTGCTCGCGCGCGCCGCCGACGCCGAACCGTTGCTGAGTGAGCACGGGTGGCAACTCGCCGGCGCGTGGGAGACCGCGATGACCGGCGACTCCGAGATCTTCCTGCTCTGGGCGATCCCGACCTGGGAGCAGTGGGCGTCCGCGGAGAAGGCGGAGCGCGCCGACACCAAGCTCGGGCGCTGGCGGCGGTCGTTCTATCCGCGCACGACCTCGGCGCACCGGTTCCTGCTGGTCGACGCCGAGCTGAGCCCGTTCCGTACCGGGCGGCAGCCGACCCGCGCTGACCGCCGCAGCGCTTGGACCGAGGAGGAATCGTGACCACTCAGCCCCACCACCCGCCCTTGGATGGTGCTTCGCGCTCCGCCCACCCGGCTGTCGACACCGGAACCTCGAACATCCCGGGGATCGTCGACGTCGATGCCCACGTCGTGGAGCCGGCCGATCTGTGGACATCGCGGTTACCGGAAAAATACAAGGACGTCGGGCCGCACATCGTCTACGCCCCGAGCGGCAAGCCGATCCTCGACGGCGGCAACTACATCGAGGCGCCGGGCACCGAGGGACCGGACGTGGCCTGGTGGTTCTACGAGGACCACCAGTACTCGATCAAGCGGCTGATCGCCGCCGCGGGCTTCCCGCCCGAGGAGATCACGATGGACGGCGTCACCTACGAGCAGATGCGCAAGGGCTGCTGGGACCCGAAGGAGCGGATCGCCGACAACGCGGCGAACGGCGTCGAGGCGCAGATGTGCTTCCCGAACTATCCCCGGTTCGCCGGGCAGCTGTTCATGCGCGGGAAGGACAAGGAGCTCGCGCTGCTGTGCGTGCGCGCCTACAACGACTGGATGGTCGAGGAGTGGTGCGCGGGGTCGGACAGCCGGCTGATCCCGCTCTGCATGGTGCCGCTCTGGGACGTGAACCTGGCGGTCGAGGAGGTCCGGCGCAACGCCGCCCGGGGCGTGCGGTCGGTGCTGTTCAGCGAGATCCCGGCCTACCTGGGGCTGCCGAGCATTCACACCGGCTACTGGGATCCGTTCTTCGCCGCCTGCGCGGAGACCGGCACGGTCGTGAGCATGCACATCGGGTCGGGCACCAAGACGCCGAACACCGGTCCCGACGCGCCGGACGCGGTCGCGTCGACGATCATCTTCGGCAACTCGATCGCCAGCCTGACCGACTTCCTGTTCTCCGGGGTCCTGCACCGGTTCCCGTCGTTGAAGCTGATGTACGCCGAGGCGCAGATCGGGTGGGTGCCGTATCTGCTCGAGCGGATCGACGACGTCTGGGAGACCCACAAGGGCTGGAGCAACTCGAAGGCCAACTGCCCGGAGCTGCCGTCGACGTACTACTTCCGTCAGGTCAGCTCCTGCTTCTTCAAGGACCGGGTGGGCATCGACCTGATCGACAAGGTCGGCGTCGACAACATCCTGTTCGAGACCGACTACCCGCACCAGGACGGGACGTGGCCGGCGTCGATCAAGGCCGCCGAGGAGCAGTTCGGCCACCTGCCGGCCGACCAGATCCGCAAAATCGCCCGCGGCAACGCAATCCGCCTCTTCAACCTGCCGCTCGCCCCGTAACCCGCGACGTCTGCGGAGGCGCTGCACACTTTGTGCCCCTCCAGGGGCACAAAGTGTGCAGCGCCTCGTCTCGTTCAGCCGAGCCCGACGATGCCCTGGGCGTTGAGGGCCGCCACCGCGTCGGCGGTGAGGCCTAGCTCGGCGCCCAGCAGCTCGGCGGTGTGCTCTCCGACGTACGGTGGCCGCTTCTCCCCGGTGTCGGGCACCGCGGAGAGCTTGACCGGGTTCCCGGCGACGAGGACGGGGTCCGGCGCGCCGTCGGGCCGGGGGATCTCCACCAGCATGCGGCGGGCCGCGACGTGCGGGTCGTGGACGACGTCCTCGGCGCGGTAACACGGCGCGGCGACCAGACCGGCGTCGGCGAGGCGCCCGGCGGCGTCGCGCATGCCGTAGCCCGCGGCCCAGTCCTCGACCGCGGGACGGATCGTGTCCGGCCACCGGTCGTGCCAGCCCCAGCCGTCGGCGAACCGCTCGTCGCCGACCCACTCCGGACGCCCCAGCAGGCGCGCCAGCCGCTCGAACTGGTGCGGCCTGCTGACCTGCAGCACGCACCAGCCGTCCCGGCAGCGGAACGACGTGAGCAGGTACGGGACGCGCGTCTCCACGTCCGGCTCGCGGCGCAGCCCCATCGACCAGAAGTTCGTGACGACGTCCGAGATCGACAGCATCGCGTCCAGCATCGCGACGTCGACGAGCTGGCCCCGGCCGGTCTGCTCGCGGTGCCGGAGAGCGGCGAGGACCCCGATGACGCCGAACAGCCCGGTGCCGGTGTCGCCGAGGCCGCCCATCGGGTTGAGCACCGGCGGCTGGTGCGGATGCCGGGCGTACTCGTAGGCGCCGCACATCGCCTCCGCGACGCTCGCGTAGGCCGGCCAGCGCGCGTACGGCGACCCCTCGACGTCGCGCCCGAACCCGGTGATGCTCAGGTACACCAGCCTGGGGTTCCGTTCGCTGACCGACTCGTACCCGAAGCCGAGCCGATCGGCGCGCCCGGGGCCGAGGTTCTCCGCGAGCACGTCGAACCGTTCGGCCAGCCCGAGGACGAGGTCGCGCCCCCGGGGGTCCTTGAGGTCGACGGCGATGCTGCGCTTACCGGATCCGTAGCGGAGGAACGTCGCACCGGCGCGGCGGCCCGACCCGTCGATCATCGCCGGCTGGGCGGCGCGACCGGACTCGCCCGCCAGCGGCTCGACCTTCACGACGTCGGCGCCGAGGCGGGCCAGCAGCTGGGTCGCGAACGGGACGGCCTGCATCTGTTCCAGCGCGAGGACGCGGACGCCGGCGAGGGGTAACGGCACCGTCATAGATAAAATATACAAGATACGCGTCAGCGAGACCGGACCTTCGCCCGTAACCGCGTCACGGTTTCCCGGAAGTACGGCTGCGCCACCGACCACTCCTGGGCGGCGAGCTCCACCGCGGCGGCGTCGGCCGGGTCGGTCAGCGACCGGGACGCCCGGAGCGTCGCCTTCGCCAGCCGCACCAGCTCGGGCGACCGCGCCGCCACCCGCTCGGCGAACGCGGTGGCCAGCGCGGGCAGTTCGGCGTCCGGGACGCAGCGCCAGGCCAGGCCGCGGGCTGCGGCTTCCGCGCCGGTGAGGCTGTCGCCGCAGAGCACCAGCGCGGCGGCGCCCTGCTCGCCGATCCGTTCGGCGAGCCGCCACAGGTGCCCGCCGCCGGGGTGGATGCCGACGTCGAGGAAGCGCGGGTCGAACCGGGCGCTCTCGCCGGCCAGGACGACGTCGCAGGCCAGCGGCAGGTTGACGCCGGCGCCGATCGCGGGCCCGCTCACCGCGGCGATCGTCGGGACCGGAGCGTCGGCGAGCGCGGTGAACCCCGCGTAGGACGCCGCCAGCGGATAGTCGCGCGCGATCAGTCCGTCGAGCGAACCACCGGCGCAGAACACCGGCGGCTCGGCGTCTAGGACCAGCGCCCGGGCCTCGTCGGCCACCAGCGCGTGGACCGCCGCCGCGAGATCGTCGCTGAGTTCGCGGCTCAGCGCGTTGCGGTGGCCGGGGTCGGCGAGCGTGAGCCGCCCGATACCGTCGTGCAAGCGCGTGCGGACCAGCGACACGGGCACCTCCGAGCAGGTCAGAGCCGTATGAGATAATGTATATATCATTGGTGGATGAGGGAGGTCCGCGATCGTCACGCGAGCAGGGGTGGGTAACCAGCAGGTCGACTTCGTTGCCGACGAGGCCGGTGGGCTGTCCCGTCCGACCAGTGCACAGCAGGTGGCCGCGCACATCCGCCGGATGATCTTCGACCAGCGGCTGCGGGCCGGGGAACGTGTTCCCCAGGACGAGATCGCCGCCGAGCTGCGGGTGAGCCGGGTGCCGGTGCGGGAGGCGGTGATCGCCCTCGACCGCGAGGGGTGGGTCACGTCGCGTCCGCACCTCGGTGCGTTCGTCAACGGGCTGGACGAGAACTCGGTCCGCGACCACTACGAGCTGCTGGGGCTGATGTACGGCCTGGCTGCGCGGCGGGCGGTCGAACGCGGGTCGGAGGACGGGATCGCGACGCTGGCGAACATCGCCAAGGACCTGCAGGCCGCGACCGAGGCGGACACGTTCTCCGCGCTCAACACCGCGTTCCTGCGGCAGCTGCTGCTGATGGCGTCGTCGCGCCGGATCACCGCGGTGGCCAGGGTGATCACCACGAACATCGTCCCGGGGAACTTCTTCGCCGAGGTGCCCGGCGTGATCCGGATCCACAAGCGGGGGATGCGGACCGTGCTCAAGGCGCTGCGCGCCGGTGACGGCCCGGGCGCGGAGGCGGCGTTCGTCGACCTGCTCCGCGCCGAGACCGACAGCGTCGTGGACCTGCTGGCCGAGCGAGGGTTGCTCTCCTAGGGCGTCCCGCGCAGCGCCGCGATCTGGGCCTCGGTGTAGCCGGCGACGTCGCGGAGCACGGCCTCGGTGTCGGCGCCGAGCGTCGGTGCCCTGGTCGGCTGCACAGCCGGTTCGTCCGGAAACCGGATCGGGTTCGGCATCATCTCGGTGCCGGTCCGTTCCACGTCCGTCCACGGCAGCCGTGCGGTGAACTGTGGATCGTCGCCCACGGTCTGCGGCGTGTTCACCGGCGCCAGCGGTACGTTCGCGGTGACGCCGAGCTCCACCCACTCCCAGGTGTCGCGTTCGGCGAACAGTTTCGTCAGCTCCCGCCGGAGCGCGACGTTGCCGACCGCGTGGTTCGCGATCTCCTGCCGGTCGTTCTCGTCGATCAAATCAGGACGACCGACGGTATGCGCGAAATTGCGCCAGAACGTGTTCTCGGACGCCATCAGCAGCACGTGCCCGTCACGAGTCGCGTACACCTGATATCGGACGCTTTCTCGCATTCCGCCGGTGCCCGGCGCCCGGCGTCGTAAGCCGTCGGCGGCGTTGCCGGTCACCTCGTTCTCCGGCCGTCGGTACGCCCGCCACCCTTCGATCCGAAGCCAGTCGAACGCCGCGGCCGCGTCCGACTGGGCGACTTCGACGCGGCTGCCGGCGCCGGTCTCCCGGGCGCGCAGCACCGCGGCGAGGATTCCGAGCGCACCGAACAGCGGCCCGGCGGTGATTCCGATAGAGGTGTGGTCGGGAATGCTCGGAAAGCCATCGGCGTCCGGTTCGGGCGTGATGAGCCCGGCCCAGGTGTCGAACGCGATCCCGTGACTGGCCAGGTCGCGCAGCGGCCCACTGGTGCCGAAGCCGCTGATCGTGGCGAACACGAGCCGGGGGTTGACCGCCCGCAGCGTCTCGAAGCCGAGCCCGCGCCGCGCCAGGCCGCCCGGCCGCATCGCTTCCACGACGACGTCCGACCGCGCGGCCAGCGCGGTGAACGCCGCCGCGCCCTCGGGGGTGCGCAGGTCCAGGACGACGCTGCGCTTTCCGCGGTTGAGGTGCAGATGCATCAGCGAGACGCCCTCGACGATCGGCCACGCCATGCCTCGCACGTAGTCGCCGCCCGGCGGTTCGACCTTGATCACCTCGGCGCCGAGGTCGGCCAGGTGCGTCGTGACCGCCGCCGGCCCCAGGATCGAGCACTCCAGAATCCGTAGGCCGGCCAGCGGGGGAGGGATTTGTGTCACTGCGTCCTCCACGAATGGATCACCAAGCGAAGCAGAATCTTCTACAGTATCGATTACGGGAGTGGATCTTCCTGTTGACCGGCGCTAGAACCGGTTCTAGTATTTCCGCCACGTTGTTCTGTGTTCGCGTTCCAATTCACACCGGACATCCGTTGTGAGTGCCGGGGCCCGAAGAATCCGACACTGGCCCCCGCGCACTGAGCTCCTCCCGCCCGTTCCGCAGTTTGTTTCTGGATCAACGGCGATCGGATGGTGTCCCCATGACTGCTGCTCCCGATCCGAGCGTGACGTCCGAACGTGAGTCGGCTCCGGTGGCCCCGCCACCGGTGCGGCCCGCGCCGGCCCCGTCGCTCGCGTCCGGAGAGCCTCCGCGATCTCGCCGGCTGCTCCGCAGCGTGCTTCTCGGTCTCGGAATCTTCTTGCTCGTCGTCGGCATTCTGTTGCCGCTCTACGTCTACCCACGAGTGGCCGTCCTCCCCGAAGACCCACAGACCGAACAGGTCCTGAAAGCGGAGAACGCCACGGTCCTGATGGCGGATCCGAGTAATCCGGCCGGTGCGAGCGTGCTCACCGGCGTCGACGTGACCGCCACGAACTTCGTGTCGGAGGCGCGTGGCGTCGACGGCAAGGGCGACAACGACGCCGTCTGGGACATCGCGACCCGGATCGAGGTCGACGGTCGTGGCCTTCTCCAGGCGCGGGTCGAGCGGCTCTCGATCGACCGGAGCACCACCGAGTCGACGAACTGCTGCGGTGACCGCCTCGTCGAGAGCGAGGAGGAGCCGGACGGGAAGCCCCTGCGCCACGAGGGCTACTACACGTTCCCGTTCGACACCCAGAAGGAGTCGTACCAGATCTGGGACGTCAACCTGCAGCGCTCGTCGACCGCCGAGTACATCGGCGAGTCCACTCGCGAGGGCATCGACGTGTACATGTTCCGCAAGGCGGTGCCGCTGCAGAAGGTCGGGTCGAGGGAGTTGCCCGGCGGCCTGTTCGGCTCGAAGGAACTCAACGTCGACGCCGAGGCGTGGTACGCGAGCACCCGCACCTACTGGATCGAGCCGAACAGCGGTGACGTGGTCGGTATCCGCGAGGAGATCACCCAGCAGTACACCGCTAACGGCCGTACGGTGACCGCGTTCGAGGCGAAGCTGGAGAGCGGCAAGCCGGCCCAGGACCGGCTGGACCAGGCGAGCGGAGCAGCGCTGGTCCTTCCGTGGCTGCGCGGTCGCGCCTCGATCGTGCTGATCCTGATCGGCCTGCTGCTGTTCGTGGCCGCCGCGCTGGTCGGACGGCCGATCCGCCGCCGCCGTACGCCGGCCCACTGAGCCGGTCATCGTGCGTCGACCTGCTCGTCTCGCAACCGCGGGACGAGCAGGTCGACGAACTCGTCGGCGATCCGGTGGATCTCGTCCAGGCTGCCGCCGCGGTAGATCGCGTGGCTCAGGCGCGAGGTGATCAGCGCCCAGAGCATCGTCGCCGCGTCCTCGGCGGACGCCGCGCCGAGCACCGCCACCTCCGCGGCCAGCGACGCCCGTGCGGTGCGACCGAACTCGGTCAGCAGCGCGCGGGCGTTCGGGTCGGCGCTGCTCTGCAGCGTCACGTGGGCACGGTAGAACTGGGGCAGGCGTCCGTAGGCGGCGATCACGCCGTGGATGCGGGCCCGCATCCGGGCTTCCGGCGTCCCGTGGTCGGCTCCGGCCACCGCGGCGGCGCCGGCCGCCCAGTCGGAGAGCACCGCGGCGTACAGGTGCTCCTTCGACGTGAAGCACCGGTAGAGCGTGCCGAGCGCCACCCCGGCGCGCTGGGCGACGTCCCGCATCTGGACGGACTCGTACTCCTGTTCCTCCAGCGCCTCTCGGGCGGCGACGAGGATGCGGCCTCGCCGCTCCGTCTGCCACGTCGTCGTCATCGCATACCTCCGGTCACGAGCGATGCGTATTGTATATTCTATTTCCGCTGCCGGGCGGTACCGGGCCGACCGGCGACGGCGAAGGAGTCGCCCGATGCGGGTGTTCACGTCCCCTGACCAACTCGAAGACGCCGTCGGCGCCGATCTGGGCGCCAGCGACTGGCTGCCGATCACCCAGGAGCGGATCGACCGGTTCGCCGACGCGACCGACGACCACCAGTGGATCCACGTCGATCCGGAGCGGGCCAAGGCCGGGCCGTTCGGTGCCCCGATCGCCCACGGCTACCTCACCGCCGCGCTGCTGCCCGCGCTGATGCGGCAGATCTACCGGGTCGAGGCGCGGATGGCGGTCAACTACGGGCTGAACAAGCTCCGGTTCCCCGCGCCGGTGCGGGTGGGGTCCTCGGTGCGTGCGGTGGTCCGGCTGGTCGAGGTCACGAAGGTCGCCGACGCCGTCCAGGTCGTGTCGACCGCCACGGTGGAGATCCGGGGCGAGACCAAACCCGCGGTGGTCGCCGAGGTCGTCGGGCGGTTCTACCTGTGAGCGCGCTCCGGGAGGCCGTGATCTGCGCGCCGCTGCGGACGCCGGTGGGACGGTACGGCGGGGTGCTCAAGGGTGTGCCGGCCGCGACCCTCGGCGCGACCGTGATCCGGGCGCTGCTCGACCGCACCGGCCTGCCGCCGGACGCCGTCGAGGACGTGATCTTCGGCCAGTGTTACCCGAGCGGGGAGGCGCCCGCGATCGGCCGGGTCGCGGCGCTCGACGCCGGGCTGCCGGTCGAGGTCGGCGGTGTGCAGGTCGACCGCCGCTGCGGCTCGGGTCTGCAGGCGGTGATCTGGGCGGCGATGCAGGTCCAGACCGGCGCTGCCGACGTCGTCCTGGCCGGCGGCGCGGAGAGCATGAGCCAGGTCGAGTTCTACTCGCCCACCGCACGCTGGGGCGCCTCCGGGGACCAGCTGGTGTTCCACGACCGGCTGGCGCGGGCCAGGGTGACCGCGGGCGGCGAACGCTTCCCGGTGCCGGACGGCATGCTGGAGACCGCGGAGAACCTACGCCGCGAGTACGGGATCTCCCGGCTCGAACAGGACGAGTACGCGCTGCGGTCGCACGAGCGGGCGGTAGCCGCGCAGAAGGACGGCCGGTTCGCCGACGAGATCGTCCCGGTGACCGTGACCGACCGGAAGGGGAACACGACCGTCGTCGAGGTCGACGAGCACCCTCGGGCCGACAGCTCGCTCGAGGGCCTCGCGCGGCTCCGGCCGGTGCTCGGCCGCAAGGACCCGGACGCGACCGTGACCGCGGGCAACGCGAGCGGTCAGAACGACGGCGCCTCGGTGTGTGCGGTAATGACCCGCGAGCAGGCCGAGCGGTGGGGCCTGCGGCCGCTGGCCCGGCTGGCGTCCTGGGCGGTGGCCGGGGTGCCGCCGGCCACGATGGGGATCGGGCCGGTGCCCGCGGTGGCGAAGACGCTCGGGCGGGCCGGGCTGGAACTGGCCGACGTCGACCTGATCGAGCTCAACGAGGCGTTCGCGAGCCAGGTGCTCGCCTGCACGCGGGCGTGGGGCTTCGGAGCGGGAGACTTCGAGCGGTTCAACGTCAACGGCTCCGGCATTTCACTGGGTCACCCGGTCGGGGCCACCGGTGGCCGGATCCTCGCCACGATGCTGCACGAACTCGACCGGCGCGGCGACCGCTACGCGCTCGAGACGATGTGCATCGGGGGCGGCCAGGGGTTGGCGGCGCTGTTCGAGCGGGTCACCTGAGAGTCACCGGACGCTTCATTTCGGCAAGGCTACATTTTGCCGAATCTGCATCAAGAAATTGGATTCTACTTATACTGGCCAGTGCCGGATTCCTACCGGCAATCGTCGAATAGCCAGCTCGGTAACGCTGACCTGTCGTGTGACTGGCGGGGCGGCTGCGAGAGGAGGTGGAAGTGCGAATCGGCTTGCTCTCGTACCGTAGCAAGACGCACTGCGGCGGCCAGGGGGTGTACGTCCGGTACTTGAGTCGCGGCCTGGTGGAGTTGGGTCACGAGGTGGAGGTGTTCTCCGGCCAACCTTATCCGGAGGACCTCGACCCCCGGGTCCGACTGACGAAGGTGCCCAGCCTCGACCTGTTCGGCGGGCCGGACTTCCCACGCCGCGTCCGGTTACGCGACTTCGGCGACCGTTACGACGTCCTCGAGTACCTGACGACCAAGACCGGCACGTTCGCCGAGCCGCTGGCGTTCAGCTACCGGATGGCCAACCTGATGCGGACGCGGGCGGCCGACTTCGACGTCCTGCACGACAACCAGTGCCTCGGTTACGGGCTGCTGACGATGCGCCGCCGCGGGATCCCGCTGGCCGCGACGATCCACCACGCGATCAGCCGCGACCGCCGCGTCGAGCTGGACGCCGCCCGGCTCCACAAGAAGTGGGGCGTCCTGCGGTGGTACGGCTTCGTACGGATGCAAGCCCGGGTGGCCCGCCGTCTCCCGGTGCTGATCGGCGTCTCGGACGTGGCGAGCGCGGATGCCATCGCGGACTTCCGGATCGATCCGGCGGCGTTCCGCGTCGTGCCGCTCGGCGTCGACACCGACGTGTTCCGGCCCGCCGACGAGCAGGGCCCCGGGCGTGTTCCCGGCCGCATCGTCGCGGTGGCCAGCGCCGACCGCCCGCTGAAGGGCGTCGCGCACCTGCTCGACGCGATGGCCAAGCTGCGCGTCGACCACGACGTCGAGCTGCAGCTGGTGTCCACGCTGGAGCCCGGCGGCGCCACCGAGCGCCGGATCGCTGAGCTGGGGCTCCGCGACGCGGTCACGGTCCGCACCGGCCTGACCGACGCCGAGCTCGCGGCGCTGCTGGCGTCCGCCGAGGTGATGTGCGTGCCGTCGCTCTACGAGGGCTTCTCGTTGCCGACCGTCGAGGCGCTGGCCTGCGGCACCCCGGTCGTGGCGAGCCGCGCCGGCGCGTTACCCGAGGTCGTCGGGGATGCCGGCGTGCTGGTCGAACCAGGCGACGCGGGGTCGCTGGTCACCGCGATCGACGCGCTGCTGCGGTCGCCCGCCGAGCGGGCCCGGCTGAGCGCGGCCGGGCGGGCCAGGGCGGAGGAGCGATTCAGTTGGACGTCGGTGGCGCGCGCGACGGTGGCGGCCTACGAGGACGCGATCGCGGCCGCGCGCGCCCCGGAACCCGCGTTGCTCGCGACCGCCGGACAGGAGGCCTGACGTGCTGACCGTGGACTTCGACCGGCTGCGGGTGGGCCGCCGGACCCGATTCATCGACGTCGGCGCCGGCGGCGGGAGGCACTCGTTCGAGGCGCTCCGCCGGGGCGCCGAGGTAACCGCTTACGACCTGGACGAGGTCGAGCTCAAGAGCGTCGCGGAGATGTTCGACGCGATGGCGGAGGCCGGCGAGGTGCCGCCCGGCGGCTCCGGCCAGGTCCAGGCGGGCGACGTCCTGGCGATGCCCTACGCGGACGGCCACTTCGACGTCGTGCTCGCCTCGGAGATCCTGGAACACGTTCCCGAGGACGACGCCGCGATCGCCGAGCTGGTGCGCATCCTGGCCCCCGGAGGGACGCTCGCGGTCACCGTCCCGCGCTGGCTGCCGGAGCGGATCTGCTGGGCGCTCTCCGACGAGTACCACGCGAACGAGGGCGGCCACATCCGGATCTACCGGGCCGACGAGCTGGAGTCCAAGCTGGTCGGCGCCGGGCTGGTGGCCACCCACAAGCACCACGCGCACGCGCTGCACTCGCCGTACTGGTGGCTCAAGTGCGCGGTCGGCCCGAACCGGCCGAAGCACCCGGCGGTGGACGCGTACCACCGGCTGCTGGTCTGGGACCTGATGAGCAAGCCCGCGGCGACCCGGGTCGCCGAGCGGGTGCTCGACCCGTTCATCGGCAAGAGCGTCGCGCTCTACTTCACCAAGCCGGTGGCCTCGTGAGCGGGGAGATACCGGCGCTCGACGGCGTCCTCTCCGCTGACGAGTGCCTGCTGACGGCCAAGGCGATCGCGTCGGTCCAGCAGGAGTCCGGCGCGCTGCCGTGGTTCCCCGGCGGCCACACCGACCCGTGGGACCACATCCAGAGCGCGATGGGGCTGACCGCGGCCGGGTTCACCACCGAGGCCGAGGCCGCGTACGACTGGTGCCGCCGGGCGCAGCGCGCGGACGGGTCGTGGGCGGCGAAGTACGTGGGGGAGGACGTCGTCGACGCGAGCACCGACGCGAACTTCTGCGCGTACGTCGCGACCGGCGTCTGGCATCACTGGACGGTCACCGGCGACCGGGCGTTCGTCGATCGGATGTGGCCGGTCGTCCGGCGGGCGATCGGGGCGGTGCTGCCGCTGCAGGCGCCCGGCGGGGAGATCCGCTGGAAGCGCGAGCCGTCCGGCGCCGTCCGCAGCGAGATCCTGCTCACCGGCAACGCCAGCATGCACCTGAGCCTGCGCTGCGCGGTCGCGCTCGCCGAGCTGGTCGGCGAGCTGGAGCCGGAGTGGGAGCTCGCCGCCGCCCGGCTCCGCCACGCGCTGGACGAGCACCCGGAGCGGTTCGCCGACAAGAGCCGCTACTCGATGGACTGGTACTACCCGATCCTCGGTGGTGCGCTCGCCCCGGACGTCGCCGAGGCCCGGCTGACCAGCCGCTGGGACGACTTCGTGGTGCCGGGGCTCGGCATCCGCTGCGTCGCCGACCAGCCCTGGGTCACCGGCGCGGAGACCTGCGAGCTGGTGCTGGCCCTGGACGCGGTCGGCAGGCGCGACGACGCGCTCGAGCAGCTGGCGGCGATGCAGCACCTCCGGCACACCGACGGCTCGTACTGGACCGGGTACGTCTACCCGGACGCCGAGCGCTGGCCGGTCGAGCAGACCGCCTGGACCGCCGCGACCGTCATACTGGCCACCGACGCGCTGTCCCGCACCACGCCGGGCAGCGGACTGTTCCGCGGTGAGGGCCTCGCAGCGGGCGCCCTCGCCGCAGCCCTGGAGGGAACCTGCTCATGCCCAGCGACCCGGTGACCGCGTTTCCCGGCTACCTCGCCGACCTGGCCGAGTCGGTCAAGGGGTTCATGCCTCCGGACGAGGGGCTCGCGCTGCACGCGGCCGCGCTGGCCCACCTCGGGGACGGCGTCGCGGTGGAGATCGGCACGTACTGCGGCAAGTCCAGCATCTACCTGGGGCACGCCGCGACGGTCACCGGCGGCACCGTGGTCACGATCGACCACCACCGCGGCTCCGAGGAGCACCAGATCGGCTGGGAGTACCACGACACGACGCTGGCCGACGCGGACGGGCGGCTCGACACGCTCCCCGAGCTGCGCCGGACGCTGGCCGCCGCACGGCTGGAGGACGTCGTGACGCCGATCGTCGGGCGTTCGGTGGACGTGGCCCGCTGGTGGCGTCACCCGATCGACGTGCTGTTCATCGACGGCGGGCACACCGACGAAGCGGCCAGGACCGACCTGCACGGCTGGGCGCCGTGGGTCAGGGCCGGGGGTGCGCTGGTGATCCACGACGTGTTCCCGAACCCGGCCGATGGCGGCCAGGCCCCCTACCGGATCTACCGCGAGGCCCTCGACGGTGGGGAGTTCGTCGAGGTGAGCGTCACCGGTTCGCTGCGGGTCCTGGAACGCGTCCGGACGACGCCCCGGCTGGCCACGGTGGGGCAGGACGCCGCGGCGACGGTCCGCTGAGCGACCCGTACGATCCAGTACCGTCTTACCTAGGGTGACGAGGTAGGGCGGTCCATGGTTACGCAGGCGCAGGGTGCGGGCGGGGGTCTACCCCTGGAGGGGATGCCGGCCTGGCAGCGCGCTCGACGGCAACGCATCGTCGACGCCGCCCTCGCCGCGCTGCAGCGGCAGGAGTACGAGCAGATCCAGATCCGCGACGTCGCGCAGGTGGCCGACGTCGCGCTGGGCACGCTGTACCGGTACTTCTCGTCCAAGGAGCACCTCTACGCCGCCGTCCTGCAGGAGTGGGCGGCGCTCGGCCGGGCGGGCACGACCCGGTCGCGGCGTCGCTCGGCCGAGGCCAGGGTCCGCGCGCGGATGCACGGCGTGATCAAGGCGTTCGAGCGTCAGCCGCAGTTCTACAAGGTGCACATGCTGCTGCAGAGCAGCTCCGACCCGAACGTCAAGGCGCTGCGGGCGGAGTTCGCCGAGTCCGCCCAGGCGATGCTCGCCGAGGACTTCGCCGTCCTCGGCGCCGACCGTGCCGACGACGCGGCGACGATGCTCTGGTCGATCATCAACACGATGCTCAGCCAGGCGATCTATCACGGCGGCAGCATGGCCGAGGTCTACCGGATCGCCGACCGATTCATCGACCTGCTGGCCCCCGAACTCGCCGAGGCCGCGCTCGCGCCGTGAAGTGAGCGACCGTTCAGGCGCCGGAGCTGCTCCCACCTAGTGAAACGCGTTGCAGTTATTTACGCGTCCACTGTTGACCGTGTGACGGCAGAGAAATAGAGTCCGGTCCCAGTTCGGGATCCATCCCCACGCGTTCGATGCGTGTCCGGGCCCTTCGTCGCGTTCGCGCCGAGGACCACCGGCTGCTCCACTGCTCCATCGCGCTTTCCCCCGTGCCCTCCGCCACCAACCGGGTGATCGTTCTCGCCGTGCGGAGGTCGTCTGCCGGTAGCCCTGACCCGTTCGACCCTGTCGGAAGGCTCGTCATGGCAACGTCCTCGGCAGCGCCGCCGCCGCCCACCGATTCCAGACAGTTCAGACGCCTGCGCACCGGGCACCTGCTCATCCTGCTGCTCGTGACCCACACACCCTTGACGGTGCTCTGGGGCGCGGTGCCGGAGAGCTACCGGAGCGGGCAGGTCGAGGCGTCGCCGCTGGTCTGGGCGTTCGCCGGCATCGTCTTGCTCGGATTCGTGTTCGGGTACAGCGGCCTGGCCAAACGGCTACGACACCCGGGCGGCGTCTACGTCCAGGTGGCGCACGGCCTCGGTCGCCCGATCGGGGTGGGCGCGGCCGCCGTGATGCTGGTGGCCTACGTCGGCCTGATGGGCGCGCTGTACAGCTTCTTCGCCGGCGTCCTCAAAGGCCTCGTATTGAGCCTGTTCGACGTCGAGATCCCGATCGCGGTCGGAGTCGTGTTCTGCGCGGTCGGGGGAGTGCTGCTCAGCCGACTCCGTCCCCGCCGGCTGGTCCCGCTGTTCTCGGTCATCCTCGTGATCCAGCTGATCACGGTCGTCGTGACGATGGCCGCCGCGTTCTCCTCGCCCGCCGGTGGCACGGTGTCGTACCAGAGCCTGGAGCCGGGCGGGCTGCTGACCGGGTCGTTCGGGGTCGCGCTGGTGCTGGCGCTGATGGCGTCGGCCGGCACCGAGACCGCCGCCAACTACACCGCGGAGCTGGCCAACCCGGTCCGCTCGCTGCCGCGCGCGACGTACCTGTCCTACGCGGTCACGACCGCCGTCGGCGTGGGCGGAGCGCTCGCGGTGAGCGCGCTCGTCGGGCCGACGAACGCCACCGCGATCGCGCAGCAGGCCGGACCGGCGCTCTTCCCCGTCCTGGTCGCCCAGGTCGTCGGGGTCGAGAACGCGGTGCTGGTGACGAACATCCTGATGGCGGTACTGCTGACCGGAGTGTTCGGCGCGACCGTCGGTCTGCAGGGCGCGCTGGTCCGGCAGCTGGCCGGCCTCTCCAGCGACGGCGTGCTGCCCCCGGCGCTGATCCGGCCCAACGCGCGGGGCAAGCGTCCGCTGGTGCTGAACGTCGCGCACCCGGTCGCCAGCGGGCTGGTGGCGCTGCTGTTCGCCGACGAGGCCGGCGCGCTGAAGTCGTGGGTGACGATCGGCTGCACGCTGGGTCTGTTCGCGATGCTGACGCTCGCCTCCCTGTCCGCGACGGTCTGGTTCCTCCGTGGTGAGGCGGACGAGTCGGGGTTCTTCGGCTGGGAAGGCCAGGTCGTCGCCGCCGCGTTCTCCGCGGTGACGCTGTTCCTGATCGTCGTCTACGGCCTCACGCACATCCCGGCGCTGGACACCAGCGATACGAGCGGCGCGACCTGGTACGTGCTCGCGCTGATCTTCCTGCCGTTCGTGCTGGGAGTGGTCGCGACGCTGGTCATGCGGGAGACGCGTCCCGAGGTGTACGCCAAGATCGGCCGGGGCGGCCTGCCCGACGGCGACTCGGAAGCCGACGAGCTCGCGACGTCCTCGCGCGCGGTCGCCCCGCAGCCGGCCGCGGCCGCGACGCGGTACGCCGCGTACCCCGCCGCTCCGCCTCCCTCGGCCGGCCCGTACGCCGCCGGCCAGAACCCGTCGGGCCCCTACGCCGACGGCCCGTACGCCGAGGGCCCGTATCCCGGGAATCTGCAGCCCGTGGATCCGTATGCCGCCGCCCAGCCGGGCCCGCACTCGCCGGTGCCCTACCCGGCGGGGCCGCCGAATCAGTACGCCGCGCTCGCGCATCCGGAGCCCGCGAACCGGCCCGGCCCCTACCCGGCGGGCGCGACCCCGGCGGGCGCGACCCCGGCGGGGGTCAACGCGGCGGGACCGTATCCGGCGAGCGGGCAGCCGGAGGCACCGTATCCGCCGCTGCCGCAGCGGGAGGCGCCCGCGGGTGACATCCCGCGACCGCGGGTCCCGCAGGACGCGTCCTGGCCGGATGCGCTGAACCGGCCCGCGGTGCCGCAGCGCGCGGGCGCCGAGCCGACGCCGGACGGCTACACCTGGTGGGACGACAACGGCGAGCGCGCACCGGAACCCGACGACGGACGCCCGGCGGTCGGCTCCCGGTCGCTGGACCGGCGGCGCTGGGACAACACCCCGGAGCGCTGATCCGCGCTCCGGCACCGCGCCCCGGGTGTCACCGCCCGGCGGCGTGGTCCTCGATCGCCTTGCCGATCGCGCGGGCGGTCTGGTCGCGCCACTGCTCGGACAGCCCGACCTGCCAGTCCTGCGACCCCAGCGGCCCGGCGGACGCCCCGGTGAAGTGCGGGATCACCTCCCGCGCGAACAGCTCGTAGCTGCGCCGGGTCGCCGCCCGGTCGGCGAAGTCGGCGGCCATCAGCAGGTAGGCGCCGAAACCGCCGGACCGCTCCCAGAGCCGTTCGATCTGCGCGATCGCCATCTCCGGCGTCCCGCAGATGAACGAGCCGGTCGCGTTGCCCTGCTCGATCCGGGCCTCCAGCGGTGTCTCCGGATCGAGCGGGATCGGCAGCACCTTGCCCTGGTAGTTCTGGACGTCCACCAGCCCGTACCGGACGTCCTCCCGAGCCTGGGCCTCGGTGTCGGCGAGGTGCATCATGCCCATCAGCCGCCACTCGTCCCGGCGCATCACCTGGCCGTGTTCGGCGGCGACCTCATTGGCGGTCCGCCAGTGCGTGTCGAGCAGATCGGTGCCGCCGGGCTGGCTGGCCGCGATCGACAGCAGCCCGGCGCCGAACCGCCCCGCGGTCCGCGGACCGGCCGGCGAGAACGTGGCGGCCACGGCCAGCGGGAGACCGGTGCGCCGGTACGGGCGGAGCTGGAGCACCGCGTCCTGGAGCGTGAACCAGTCGGTCTTCCTGGTCACCGGCTCGCGGCCGTCGAGCAGCGCGACGATCGCCTCCAGCGCCTCCTCCATCATCGCCCGCTGCCGGTTCGTGTCGATGCCGAGCATGTGCGCGTCGGACGCCAGCTGCCCGGGGCCGACGCCGAGCATGACCCGCCCGCGGGTCAGGTGGTCGAGCAGCACCATCCGGTCGGCGACGTTCAGCGGGTGGTGGTACGGCAGCGAGACGACGCCGGTGCCGAGCCGGAGCTGGCGGGTGCGTGCCGCCGCCGCGGCGAGGAACACCTCGGGGGAGCCGATGATCTCCCACCCGCCGGAGTGGTGCTCGCCGATCCACGCCTCGTCGAAACCGAGCCGGTCCAGGTGCTCCAGGAGCTCGAGGTCCTGCTCCAGCAAGAGCGTGGGGTTGCGCCCGGCGCGGTGGAACGGTGCCAGGAAGATGCCGAACCGCAGCGGCGAGCGCTGTCCACTCGCGACCTCATCGGCGATCGTGCGGGACAGCGTCATCGGGTGCTCCTTCGAAACCGGCGACATCAAACCGAATCCAGGGTTCCGAGGTCGCGGATGGCCTGGCACGTCTTCGCGGTCATCGACAGGAACATCGCGTCCGCGGTGGCGCTCCGCTGCGCGGTCGCGTAGACGCAGCCGAGCACGGTGATCAGCGGCCCGTGGAGCATCCCCGCCCGGTACCCGGCGCGGCAGTCCTCGAGCGAGTACCCGCTGACGCCTTGTCGCACCAGCTCCGCGTGGTACCCGGCGACGAGGTCGTCCTCGTGGGCCCGCCGGTCGTCGATCGACAGCGAGTTCGCGAGGAAGTACGCGAGGTCGCGCCCGGGGTGGCCGACCGAGATCGTCTGCCAGTCGAGCGCGGCCACCTCCGGCCGGTCCGGGTGGAACATCAGGTTGTCCAGCCGGTAGTCGCCGTGGACGAGCGAGAACGGCGCCCGGTGGCCGGCCAGCCAGCGTTCGGTGCGGTCGGCGGCGGCCCGCAGCGTCTCGGCGTCGGCCGCGGGTAAGTCGGTGCCGAACCGCTTGACGAACGCGTCGGTCGCGTCCCGGTGCAGCGCGCCGAGGAACGCGCAGCCCTCGGCGTCCGGCGGTGACAGCCATTCCAGCCCACCGGCCAGGAACGTGCTGTTCCAGAACGGCGCGTGCAGGCCGGCGAGGTTGACGACCGCGTCCCGCGCCCGGTCCGGCGCGCAGCCGACGGCCTGGCTGCCGGGCTCGGCCGGGGAGAGGTCCTCCAGCACCAGCGTGAAGCGGGTGTGGTCCGGGCTGATCGCGCCGTACCAGCAGCGCGGGATCCGGGCCCGGACCCGGTCGGCCAGCTGCCGGTAGAAGCCGACCTCCCAGGCGAACCCCTGGCTGACCATGCTGCGATCGCTTCCGCTGGCGATCTTCACGACGACGCTCGGTGGCGCACCGGGGGCGCCGTCCAGCTCTACGCGGTAACTAGCGCCGATCTGGCCCGTGCCTATTCGCTGCGCGCGGACGGCGCGCAGATCAGCGTCGATATCACTGCCGAGCCGGAGCACGCGGCTCAGCCAGGCCGGGGTCAGATCCGCAGGATCGTCGATGACCAGGGTCGGGTCGTCTTCGGTCGGCAGCGGCAGGGGAGCGGTCACGCGACCCACCCGGGGTTGGCGGGGTAGTTCCGGACACCGGCGGGCCGGACGTCCCGGTAGGCGTCGACGATCGGCGCCAGCTCGTCGGGGCTGGCGCCGTGCAGGATCACGCCCGAGACGCCGAGCGAAAACTGGCGGGCGACCTCGGCCGCGCACTGCTCGGGCGTGCCGGTGGCGGCCGCGGCCAGCCACTCGTCGGGGATCAGCGTCGCGAGGTGTTCGAGCTGCTCGGTGCTCGCCCGGTCGTCGATCGCGCCGAGGAAACTCCGCACCATCTCGTCGGCGCGGAAGCGGGCCAGGACGCCCGGGTCCCAGTCGTTGATCGTGATCAGCGCGTCGCCGTAGCCCTGCAGGTAGGTCGCGAGGCGGCCGACGGTCTTCTTCAGCCGGACGTCGGCCGGGAGGTGATCGCCGATCGTGCCCAGCACGGACCAGACCCGGATCGACGCCGGGTCGCGGCCGGCGGACTTGGCGCCGCGGGCGATCGCGTCCAGCGCGGTCTCCAGCGCCCGGTCGGAGAAGTACGTGTGCAGGACGACGCCGTCGGCGACCCGTCCGGCCAGCTCGAGGGTCTTCGGGCCGATCGCGACCAGGATGATCGGGATGTCGAAGTCGAAGTACGACTCCTGGTGCAGGTAGGGGTACGACCCGGCGGGGCCGTCGTGGCCGAGGATCGCTTCGCCCTTCCACAGCCGGCGCATCAGCCCGGCGAAGTCCTCGATCTGCGCGGACGTCACCTTCTTCAGCCCGATGGCCTGGAACCGCAGGTCGACGCCGCGGCCGAGCCCCAGCGCGAACCGGCCGCCGGTCATCGTGTGCAGCGTGGTCGCCAGCGACGCGGTGAGCAGCGGATGCCGCGTGTTGTGGTTGGTCGCGGCGGTGGCGAGGCCGAGCGTCTCGGATACCGCGCCCATCGCGCCGACGATCGCGCCGGCTTCCTTGTAGTTGTAGCGCTCGGACAGGAAACCGACGCCGAGGCCCAGGGCCTCCGCGGCGGGTATCTCCTGCACCACGTCTCGCGGGCTGCGGGTGTGCCCGGCCAGCGCGTAGAAACCCAGCTCGTTCAGCTGCCGGTCGGTACTCACCGTCGAGCCCCTCCAGACAATATGAAATATACAACGGGACGCTACCAACGCCCGCGCGCGCCGGTCAACAGCTCGCTTGACGGAACTAGAATTCTGTTTCAGAATGCGGATGGTTGGTACCGCACCCACAAGAGGGGCCAGCGCATGACGTTCCCGGCCGGCGCTCCGGTCATCGACACGATGATCGGGTTCGTCCACGAGGGCTTCGCCCAGTACGACTTCATCCGGAAGCAGACGAAGGACGCGTCGTCGAAGGCTTCCGAGTTCCCGGCGGAGTACATGTTCAAGAACGTCCCGAAGGATCTGCCGACGTCGGATCCGGTGGGCGTGACGCTGCACGAGATGGACCGGTTCAGCATCGAGAGAGGGCTGATCGGCGTCTCCGACGAGACGTCGCGGCTCGCGCTGAAGCAGCACCCCGACCGGTTCGTCGCATCCGGTTCGATCGACGACCCGAACGACGTCGTCGGCAGCGTGCGGGCGATCAAGCGGGAGTACGAGGAGTTCGGGATCCGGGCGACGTCGGTGTTCCCGTCCGGGACGTTTCCGCAGGTGGCGATCGACGACCCGAAGATGTACCCGATCTACGCGACGTGCGTGGAGCTGGGTATCCCGATCTTCGTGTGCGCGGGTGTTCCCGGGCCGCGGCTGAAGTTCGCGCCGCAGGAGGTCTCCCGGATCGACACCGTGATGTTCGACTTCCCGGAGCTGGTGTTCGTCACCCGGCACGGCTGCGAGCCGTGGGAGCAGCTGGCCGTGAAGCTGATGCTCAAGTGGCCGAACCTGTACTACTCCACGTCGGCGTTCGCGCCGAAGTACTACCCGAAGGCCGTCGTCGACTTCGCCAACACCCGCGGTGCGGACAAGGTGCTCTACGCCGGCTACTTCCCGATGGGCCTGTCGCTGGAGCGCATCTTCCGGGACATGCCGAGCGTCCCGTTCAAGGACGAGGTCTGGCCCAAGTTCCTGTACGGCAACGCGGCCCGCCTGCTGGGCCTCTGAGAGGCGATCGGAATGACTGAGCTCCCGTTCAAGTTCTTCGACTGCGACAACCACTACTACGAGGCGTTGGACGCGTTCACCCGGCACCTGGAGCCGGAGTATCGCAAGCGCGCCATGCAGTGGGCGACGATCAACGGCAGGCAGCGGCTGCTGGTCGCGGGCAAGGTGAACAAGTTCATCCCGAACCCGACGTTCGACCCGGTCGCCGCACCCGGCGTGATGGACGAGTACTTCCGCGGCCGCAACCCGAAGAGCGCCGACGTGAAACAGCTGTTCGGGGAGCTGGAGCCGATCCGCCCGGAGTACCGGGACCGCGACGCCCGGATCGCCTGCATGGACGCCCAGGGCATGCAGGGCTGCATCATGCTGCCCACGCTCGGGGTCGGGATGGAGCAGGCGCTGATCGACGACCTGCCGGCGATGACCGCGGCGTTCCGGGCGTTCAACCGCTGGCTGGACGACGACTGGGGCTTCGCCTACCAGGAGCGGATCTTCGCCGCGCCGTACATCACGCTGTCCGACCCGGACAACGCGGTGCGCGAGCTGGAGTGGGCGCTGGAGCGGGACGCCCGGTTCGTCGTCATGGTCGGCGGCCCGGTGATGACCGTGTTCGGCTCGCGCGCTCCGGCCGACCGGATGTTCGACCCGTTCTGGCAGCTGGCGAACGATTCCGGCATCACGGTGCTCTACCACGGCGGCGAGTCGCCCTACACGAAGTACCTGAAGGACTGGGGGGAGAACGACTTCACCGAGGCGTTCCGCGCGAACGCGTTCCGCGGGTTGTTCTCGCCGAACCCGCTGCAGGACACGATCGCGTCGCACCTCGCGCACGGGCTGTTCGCCCGCTTCCCGAACCTGCGGATCGCGTCGATCGAGGTCGGGTCGGACTGGGTGTTCCACCTGTTCGAGAAGCTGACGAAGTCCTACGGCCAGGTGCCGCACCTCTACCCGGAAGACCCCCGCGAGACGTTCAAGCGCCACATCTGGGTCTCGCCGTTCTATGAGGACGAGCTGGCCAGCCTGCTGCGGCTGATGGGCCCCGACCACATCCTGATGGGCTCGGACTACCCGCACGTCGAGGGGCTCGCCGAGCCGGCGTCCTACATCAAGGACCTGAAGAACTACGACTACGACGACGAGCAGTGCCGCAAGGTCATGCGGGACAACGGCCTGTTCCTGTCGGTGCGTCGTCCGGTTTGATCCACTGGTCCGGCGCGGGGGTGACCTCGCGCCGGACTCTTCCGGGGAGGAGCGCGCCGTGCGCGTCGCCAAAGCGAGCCTGGCCAGCCTGCTGCTGGAGGAGGGCGAGGAGGACCTCGCGGTCCTGATCGTCCGGTCCGACCTCCCGGAGGAGATCGTCGTCGAACGGGACGCGGACGCGCTTGCCGCGATCGGCCTGTCCGGCGACGAACTGCACGCGCTCCTCCCGACGATCGAAGCGCGGGGGGACGCCGACCCGGGCATCGCCGCTGACGAGATGGCGCAGCTGGAGCAGACGATCTCCGACCGCTGGGCGCACCTCGTCTCCGACTGGACGGGCTCGTCCCGCTAGGCGCGCGGGGGGCCGGCGTCGATGCGTTTGGCGGCGGCGTCCCACTCTCCGGGCGCGGGGCGGAAGCCCTCCAGCCACCAGGTCGCGCCCGCGGCCGCGATCGGCTCCACGACCTCCCGGGCCGCCTCTCCGCCCTCCGGCGTCCGGCCGGTGATCACGACGTCGAACCCGTCGAGGTTCCCCCGGTGTTCGGCGATACCGGCCACGATCTCGTTCACCACCGCAGGCGTCGCTCCCCACGACCCGTCGGTCATGTCGACGATCATCGGCGCCACGCCGTCCCACCGTGCGGCCCGCCGCAGCGGACGACGGGCCGGCCAGTTGCAGCCGATCCAGACCGGCGGACGCGGCCGCTGCACCGGCGTCGGCCGGAACGTGACGTCGGTCGCGGTCAGGTGGGTGCCCCGGAAGGTGACCGGCTCACCCGACCACAGGCCGGTCAGCACCTCCAGGCCCTCGTCCAGCCGCTCGGCGACGATCCGCGGCTCCACGGGCTCGCCCCAGGTGCCGAACTCGGCCTCCAGCGTGAACCCCAGTCCGGCGCCGAACACCAGCCGTCCGCCGGAGAGCCGGTCGAGCGACGTGGTCTGCCGCGCCAGCGTGCCGGGGCGGCGCCGTGCGACCGCGGTGACCAGTGGCCCCAGCGCGATCCGCGACGTGCGGGTGGCCGCGACCGTCAGCAGCACCCACGGATCGGCCACGTCCGCCGGTCCGAACGCGAACACGACGTGGTCCCAGACGAAAAAGCCGTCCCATCCGGCCGCTTCCGCGCGTTGAGCCAGTTCCCCGACCCGGTCCGGTTCCGCGAACTCGCCGAGGTTCGGTAAGCAGACGCCGTATCGCATGCCGATAGGCTAGTACGACACTTAGCCAATCGTCGAAGAATCGAGAACTCGCGGATTGCCGTCCCGGAAGAACATCCGGGCCACCCGCGAGCGGATCCGCCACCCCGCGGTGGTTCGCACCCACTCGTCCTCGTAGTACGCGGCGAACACGACCCGGTTGCCGCCGGGCGCACCCCGCCGGATCAGCGTGGCGTGCGCGTAGCTGCGGCTGGTCGCGCTGTCGCCGGACAGCCGCACGGTGACGTTGCCGATCAGGTGCTGGGTGGCGTCGAGGTCTCGGTGGGCCCGGTCCATGAACGCCACGACGGCGTCCGCCGACCGCAGCGGTTCCGGGAGCCCGTAGTCGGCGACGACGTCGTCGGCGAACACGTCGGTGGCCAGCAGCCGGAAGTCGCGGCTGTCGATCGCCCAGGCGTAGGCGTTCAGCGCGTCGTGGATGTCGGACCGGTCGCTCATGACAGCCGCTCCAGCACGGTCGTCGCGTAGCGGTCGATCCACTCGGTCGCCTCGCGCAGCGTCCGGCCCTGGCCGTTGACGACCAGCGACGTCGCACCGGCCTCGGCCGCGCGCCGGGCCAGGTCGACGTGGACCGCCGGATCCCCGTCCGGCAGCGGGTACATGACCCGGCTCGGCGGGGGAGCGCCCACCGCGGCGGCGTGGGCGCGTGCGGTGTCGAGCAGCGCGGCGAAGTCCGCGATCGACTCCATGGCCGGCGATCGCAGGTGCGACGCGGTGGCCCGCGGGTTCGGCAGCGGCAGCCAGCCCGCCCGGTTCTCGACGACGCGGCGCAGCGTCAGCCTGCTGTTGCCGCCGAACCAGAGCGGCGGGGTGCACGGCGGGGTCACCACCGTGTCGCGGGCCGTGAAGTGGAGCCCCTCGTGCGTGACCGGGCGACCGGTCCAGGCCTTGCGCAGCACCGCGAGGGCCTCGTCGAACAGAGCGTTGCGCTCGTCCCAGTCGACGCCGAGCGCGCGGAACTCCGCCTTGTGGTACCCGGCGCCGAGGCCGAGCTCGACCCGTCCGCCGGAGAGCGCGTCCAGGCTCGCGACGAGTTTCGCCAGGTGGAACGGGTTTCGGTAGGGCAGCACGACGAGGTAGGTCAGCAGCCGCAGCCGGGTGGTCGCGGCCGCCGCGAACGCCAGCCCGACGAACGGGTCGACGCCGTCGTGCCCGCCGGTGGTGCGCCAGGGCTGCGACGGCGCCGGGTGATCGGTGAGGTGCACGGCGCTGAACCCGGCCTTCTCCGCCGTTGCCGCCAACTCGCCGAGGCTCGATCCGTCGAGCAGGTAGGCGGGCGCCGGACAGGTGTGGAAGGGCAAACCGTAAGCGATGTCCACCCCGCTGTTATAGAACTGAAGTCTGGTTTTGGTCAACGCTCGAGAGTGCTGCCTGGGCATGAGCGGAGCCTGAGTCACAATTGGCGGGATGAGCGAGTTCGACGTCGTCGTCGTGGGCGGCGGCACCTCCGGATGTGTACTGGCCGGCCGGCTGTCGGAGAACCCGGACCGCCGGGTCCTCCTGCTGGAGGCCGGTCCGGTCTTCGCCACGCCGGGCGACTTCCCGGAGGAGCTGCTGCGCGTCTCGTCGCTCTCCGCGGTGCTGCCCGGTAATCCGTACAACTGGCCGCTGCCCGCCTACCTCACGCCCGACCTGCCGTGGACGATCCCGCGCGGCCGGGTGCTCGGCGGCTCCGGTGCGATGAACGGCGCGAACTACGTCCGCGCCACCCGGGCCGACTTCGACGACTGGGTCGCGCTCGGGAACGCGTCGTGGTCCTACGAGGCGTGCCTGCCGTACTACGTGCGCGCCGAGCACGATCTGGACTTCCGCGGCGACCTGCACGGCGGCGACGGCCCGCTGCCGGTGCAGCGGGTCAAGGGTGAGGCGCTCAGCCCGCTGTCCGCCGCGTTCCTCGACGCCTGCCTGGCGGCAGGCTTCCCCGAAGAGAAGAACAAGAACGGGGACGAGACGCCGGGCGCCGGGCTGATGCCGGGCAACTTCGCCGACGGCATCCGGGTGAACACCGCGATCTCGCACCTGCTGCCGCACCTCGACCGGCCGAACCTCACCGTGCGCGGCGGCGCGGTCGTCACCCGGGTGGTTCTCGACCGCGGGCGAGCGGTCGGCGTCGCGGTGGGGGACGAGCTGATCCGGGCCGGTGAGGTCGTGCTGTCCGCCGGGTCGGTGAAGTCACCGCACCTGCTGATGCTGTCCGGGCTCGGCCCCGCCGACGCGCTGCGGGCGGCCGGGATCGCCGTCGTCGCGGACCTGCCGGGCGTCGGCCGGGACTTCTCCGACCACCCCGACGTCTACGTGGGGTTCACCGCGTCCGGCGACGTGCCGTTCGACCCGGACACGCTCACCGCCCAGGTCGCGCTGAACCTCGACTCCGGCTCCGACCCGGCCGGTGACCTGGAGCTGCTGCTGTTCGTCATCCCGCTCGGCGCGATGATGACCGACACCGGCAGCGGCCGGACGTCGTTGCGCAAGGGGGCCGCGGACGTCCTGCGCCGGCCGCGCCGGACGTTCTCCGCGCTGCGCGGCGTCTCGCTGCGGCGCCTGGCCACCCAGATGATCCGCCAGGGGGATCTGAACCTGATGGTCGCGCTCCAGCACCCGGAGAGCCGGGGGCGGTTGCGGCTGATCTCCGCCGACCCCGGCACGCCGCCCGAACTGCACTTCGACTACCTGGCGCCGGCCGGCGACCGGGCCCGGTTGCGCACCGGCGTCCGGGCGGCGGTCGAGCTGCTCCGCACCCGGCCGCTCGCCGACCACGTCGCGTCGATCACCGCGCCGGACACCCGGACGCTCGCCGACGACGCCGCACTCGACCACTGGCTGCGGCTCAACCTCAACTCGAACTTTCACCTGTCCGGCAGCGCCCGGATGGGTCCGGACGGCGACTCCGGCGCGGTCGTCGACCAGACGCTCGCGGTCCGGGGCGTCACCGGCTTGCGGGTCGTCGACACGTCGGTGCTGCCGGTCGTGCCCCGGCGCGGCACCAACGCGACCGCCGTGATGCTCGCCGAACGCGCGGCGATGTTCTACTGACCGCGCGGGGTGCTACCTCGCCCGTCGTCCACCAGACAACACCCCTGTCGGCTGCCCGAACGGCGGGTTAGGTTGACCGGCGTGACGTTTGCCCTGGTCGTACGCGGTGTACGGAAGACGTTCGACCAGGACTCCGCCGCCCCCGTCCCGGCGCTGCGCGGTGCGGACCTGACCGTCGAGCCCGGCGAGTTCGTCGCGGTGACCGGTCCCTCGGGGTGCGGCAAGTCGACGCTGATCAACGTCGTCGCCGGGCTGGAGCGGCCGGACGACGGGACGGTCGAGGTCGGCGGCGTCCGCGTCGACACGCTCGGGGCCGACGCCGCGGCCCGGTTCCGGCGGCGCCACGTCGGCCTGGTGTTCCAGTTCTTCGAGCTGCTGGACGACGTGTCCGCGGCCGACAACGTCCGGCTCGCGGCGCTGCTGGGCGGTGTCGGCCGACGCCGCGCGGGGCAGCGGACGCTCGACGTGCTCGACCTGCTGGGCCTGCTGGACAAGGCCGACGCCGCTCCGCACGCGCTGTCCGGCGGGCAGCGGCAGCGGCTGGCGATCGCCCGCGCGCTGGCCAACGAGCCGCCGCTGCTGCTGGCCGACGAGCCGACCGGTGCCCTCGACTCGGCCGGTGCCGCCGAGGTGCTCGAGCTGCTGCAGCGGTTGAACGCGTCCGGCCAGACGATCGTCGTCGTGACCCACGACGCCGCGGTCGCGTCCGCCGCCGCCCGGGTCGTCCGGATGCGCGACGGGTGCGTGGTGACCGAGGACGTCCCGGCGTGAGGTCTCGGCTCACGGTGCTGCTCGCCGGGGCGCTGTCCGGGCTGGTCGCGGCGGGCGGGGCGGTGGTGCTCGGGTGGGCGGGGTGGCTGCCCGGCGTCGTCGCGCCGCTCTGCCTGGTGGCCGGACTGGTGGCCGGCGCGCTGGGTGGTTTCGTCCCGGTCGCGCGGCGGCACGCGACCGCGACGCTCACGGTCGCGGCGTCGGTGGCCGCGGTCGGGACGGCCGCGGCGATCGGACCCGCGGTCGCGCTGCTGGCGCTCGGCCGGCTTCCGGACGCCAGGGAGAGCCGGATCGGCGCGGCGGTCGGGCTCGGCATGCTCGCGGTGGCGGCGATCGCCCCGGTGCTGCTGCGCTGGGCCCGGCGCGCCGCGGGGCGGGTCGGACGCGGTGGCCGCCACACCACCGAGGCGGTGCTCGACCGGTTCGTCAGCCAGGCCGCGACCGGCGTGCCGGTCGAGGAGCTGCTACGCGAGCTGGCAGTCGCGGTGCGGAGACAGTGGCGGGCGTCCAGCGTGGAGATCTGGGTCGGTGACGGAGGCGCGCTGGAGCGCCGGATCCGGGTTCCGGGGGGCGGCCCGGTCCGGGCGGACGCGGTGGGGGTGGCGGCGGTCGAGCGACTGCGGCGGGTCGGCGTGGTCGGCCCGGGCTGGCTGCGTACCTGGGTTCCCGAGCTGCTCGCCGACGAGCCGGGTCCGCAGGTCCGCGCGGCCCCGGCCCGGCACGGCGACCATCTGCTCGCGCTGCTGGTCGTGCGCCGGGCCCGCGACCAGGAGCGGTTCAGCCCGCCCGACGACCGCGCGCTGGCCGAGACCGCCCGGCGGCTGGGCGGCGTCCTGCACAACCGCCAGGTGGACGGGCGGCTCCAGCAGACGCTGCGCGAGCTGCGCCGCTCCAACGCCGAGCTGCGCGCGTCCCGGTCACGCCTGGTCTCGACCGCCGACGCCGAACGGCGGCGGATCGAACGCGACCTGCACGACGGTGCCCAGCAGCATCTCGTCTCGCTGGCGGTCGGGCTGGGCCTGTTCCGCGAGCTGCGGGCGGGCGACGATCCGATGCTGGACCAGCTCGACGCGCTGGCCGAACGGGCGCTGGCGGACCTGCGGGACCTCGCGCACGGCGTCTACCCGGCGCTGCTGCGGGATGCCGGCCTCGCGCAGGCGCTGCCCGGCGCGGTCGAGCGCAGCGGGCTGCGCGCCGACGTGGACTGTGTCGACGAGCGGTTCGCCCCGGAGATCGAGGCGGCGCTGTACTTCTGCTGCCTCGAAGCGCTGCAGAACGTCACCAAGCACGCGCCGGGTGCGGCCGTGACGATCCGGCTGTGGCGCGCCGGGGACGGCGTCCTCACCCTGCGGGTGGCCGACGACGGGCCCGGCTTCGACCCGGCCGCGAGGCCGACCGGGGCCGGCGTGCAGAACATGACCGACCGCGTCGGCGCGGTCGGCGGCGAACTGGACGTCCGGTCCGGCCCGGGTGCCGGCACCGCGGTCACGGCCCGGGTGCCGGTCGCCGACGAGGTGGCCTGACGTGTCGTGGGCGGCGATAGTCCTGGTGGCGCGCCTCGAGTGGCGACGCCGCCGCGCGGCCCTGCTCGCGCTCGGGCTGGTGATCGGGCTCGCCGGCGGGCTCGTCGTCGCCGGTGCGGTGGTGACCCGGCGGACGACGTCGGCCTACCCCCGGCTGGTCGAGGCCGTTCACCGCGACGACGCCCGGGTGTTCGCCCCCGTCGATCACCCCGGGCTGAGCGAGGCCGTTCCGAGCCTTCCCGAGGTCCGCGCGTCGTGGACCGCTCGCATGTGGGTCGGCGAGGTCGCGGCGACCGGGCTCGACCTGCGGTATTCGACGGTCACCGCGCCGGTGGAACGCGAACGGCCCGACCTGGCGAGCCCGGTCGTCCTGCGCGGGCGGGCACCGGATCCGGCGGCAGTGGACGAGGTTCTGCTCTCCGAGGCGTTCGCGGGGCACGCGGGCCTGTCGGTCGGCTCGGCGTTCACGCTCCGGATGCTGACGCTCGACCAGTTCCACCGGTTCGCCACCGGCTTCGGCGCCCCGGCCGGTCCTGCGATGCCGGTGCGGGTGGTCGGGATCATGCGGATGCCGTCGTGGGGAACGCTGACCTCGCACGTGCTGTCCACTCCGGCGTTCGCGGCCCGGTACGCCGCCGCCGAGCTGGGCCGGATCACCTACGTCCGGCTCGACCGGCCGGTCGCCGACCGGACCGCGTTCCGCACCGGGCTCGACCGGCTCGCCGCGGCCCGGCCGGTGGTGCGGCGGGAGGGCGCCGGACACACCGACTACGAAGTCGTGTTCCCGGCCGAGTCCGAGGACGCCCTGGTGCGGCCGGCCCGGCGCGCCGCTGCGGCCGGGCTGCTGCTCGCCGACGCCGTGGCCGCCGCCGTCGTGCTGCTCGTCGTCGTCCAAGCGCTGGCGCGCCATCACGCCGGCTCGGCCCGGGCGCAGCGCATCGAGGCGATGCTGGGCCTGACGACGGCGGAACGGGTCACCGCGCGGCTGCTGCCGATCGTCGTCACCGCCGTCGTGGCGACGGCCACCGCGCTGGCCTGCGGAATCGCGGCAGGCCTGGTGCAACCGATCGGCGGGCTCGCCGGCTTTGATCCCCGGCCGGGGTTCCGCGCGGATCCGGCGGCGGCGGGCCTGGGCGCCGCGGCGGTCGGCCTGACCGTGGCCGTCGTGGCGGCCGGCGCGTCCGCGCTCGCCGGTCGGTCGGCCCGCGGCCGGCGCCGGCCGGGGCGGGGGCCGGTGCCGGGTGGTCCGGCGGTGCTGGCCGGGCTACGGCTCGGTGCCGCCGGAACGGGCCGCGGAACGGTCGGGCTCACCGCGGCGATCGCGGTCGCGGTCGCCGCCCTGACCGTCGGTCTCAGCCTCGACCGGCTGGTCTCCACACCGGACCGCTGGGGTGGCTCGGCCGACCTCGTCGTCTCCGACGTGCTCGACGAGGACCTCGTCCGGTTCCGCGCCGACCCGCGGGTGGTCGGGCTCGCCGAAGCGCTCTCGGGGTCGGTGCTGATCGACGGCGAACGGGTCGAGGCCTACGCGCACCGGTCATGGAAGGGGTCCGTCGGCCCGACCGTCGTCGACGGCCGGCTCCCCGCCACCGTCGACGAGGTGTGCCTGGGCGTCCGGTTCGCCGAGCGGCACGGGCTCCGGGTGGCGGATACGCTGACGGTCACGGCCCGCGACGGCACGACGCGGCGGCTGCGTGTCGTCGGCGTGGGCGTCGGGGCGTCGCTCGGTGACGGCAGCCGGCTGGGCGGCGGCGTGCTGCTGCACCCGGACACGATCGGCACCGTGGTGTTGTCCGAGGGGTACCGCGAGGGCCACCTGCGGGTGGCGCCCGGCGCGCTCGACGACCTGGTGGACGACCTCGGAGCGGACCGGGAGATCTACCCGCGTGAGCTGCCGCCGGAGATCGGGGTGCTGGACGGGCTGCGGGTGGTGCCGTCCGCGGTCGCGGCGGTGATGGCGCTCGCGGTCGTCCTCGTGCTGCTGCACGCGCTGCGCGGCGCGCGCCGCCGGTCGCGGCGGAACCTCGCGGTGCTCGGCGCGCTCGGGTTCACCGCGGCCGGGCAGGCGACGGTGCTCGCGATCGTGGCGCTGCGGATCGCGCTGCCCGCCGTGCTGGTCGGTGTTCCGGTCGGGTACGGCGCCGGGCGGATCGTCTGGCACGAGGTCGCGACCGGCTCGGGCGTCGGCGGTGACGCGTGGCTGCCGGTGCGGATCGCGGTCGCGGGGGCGGTGGCCGTGCTGGGCCTCGCCGTGGTGCTGGCCGTCGCCGGGCGGCGGACCGGCCGCGATCGGAGTGCCCGCTACTTGCGGTGATCGAGGAACATCAGCACCGCCCTGACCCGGCGGTTGATGTCGGGTTCGGTGGCCAGGCCGAGCTTGCCGAAGATCTGGTTGGCGTGCTTCTCCACCGCGCGTTCGGTCAGGTGCAGCGTTCGCGCGATCGCGAGGTTGTTCTTGCCCTGCGCCATCTCGGCGAGCACCTCGGTCTCGCGCGGGCTGAGCACGTCGAGCGCGGTGCGGGTGGCGCCGTGCGTGCGGACCAGCGTGGCCACCACCGCGGGATCGATCACCGAGCCGCCGTCGGCGACCCGGTGCACGGCCTCGGTGAGCTCCCGCACGTGGGCGACGCGTTCCTTGAGCAGGTACCCGCGGCCCTCCACCCCGTCGCCCAGCAGCGCCAGCGCGTAGGCCGGTTCGTGGTACTGGCTCAGCACGATGACGCCGATCGCCGGGTGGTCGCGCCGGAGCCGGGTGGCGAGCTGGATGCCCTCGTCGGTGCTGGTCGGGGGCATCCGGACGTCGGTGATCACCAGGTCGGGTCGCTCGGCCTCGACGAGCTCGACGATCGAGGGCAGATCGGCGGCGGCACCGACCATCTCCAGCCCATCGGCGATGGTGATGAGCTGCGACAACCCCGCCCGCAGCAGGACGTCGTCTTCGGCGATCGCCACCCGGACCGGCACCGCGTCATGATAGCCGCGCGCGCCAGATGTCCCGGAGCAGCGCCGGGCGCAGCGCGGACTTGTGGAAGTAGCCGGCCACCTCCGTGGTGCGGACCGCGGCGGGCAGGTCACCGGGGTAATACGTCGAGAAGACCACGACCAGCACGTCGGGGCAGACAGCCCGCAGCCGCCGGGCCGCCTCGACGCCGTCCACGCCGGGCAGCCGCAGATCCATCAGCACCAGGTCGGGCCGGAGCGCGGGTCCGCGGCGGACCGCGTCCTCCCCGCTGGTGGCGGCGCCGACGAGCGTGAACCCGCCGGTGTGCGTGACGACGGCGGTCGCGGCGGCGCGGAACGGCTCCTGGTCGTCGACGACCAGGACCCGGACCGTGCCGCTCTCGTCCACGGAAACAGCATCCGCTCCTCGCGGGCGTCCGCGCGGGGGTGCTGCCACCCCATCCGGGTCGCCAGGCAGCACCCGCGCGGGCGACACCCGTCCGCCGACATGCTCGTCGGCAACGGTTTCCGCAGGTCCCGCACCCCCGAAGGAGCACCATGACCACCTACACCGCTGCGCACGACCGGAGCACCGCGCCGCCGGACGCGGCCCGGCGCCGTCGGCCCTGGGCGGTCACCGGCGTCGTCACCGGCGTTCTCGGTCTCGTGGCCACGATGAACGTGTTCGCGAAGAGCGTCTACCCGGAGGACGGCAGCGGGCTCGACATCACGGTCGTCGACCGGGTCGACTCGGGTGGCACCCGGATCGGGTTCGTCCTCGGCTACCTCGCGGTCGCCGGGCTGCTCGTGCTCGCCGGGCAGTGGCGCCGTCACGTCGAACCGCAGCTGCCCGGCAGCTCGGCGAGCCGGGTCGTGAGCAACGGGCTCCTCGCGTCGGCCGCCGCGCTGACGTTCGCCTACGGCTGGATGGGCGCGCTCGCGCTCTACTCCGCCGACGGTCCGGAGGCGGGCAGTTTCGACCAGCAGGGCCTGTACGTGTACTTCATGCTGACCGACTTCGGTGCGTTCATCGGGTGGCTGGGCGTCGTCGTCGCGGCCGGTGCCGCCGCCTGGATGGGGCTGGTCGAACGCAGCCTGCCGCTGTGGATCGGGATCGTCAGCGTGCTGCCGGTCCTCGGGACGCTGCTGATGATCGTGCTCACGTCCGTGCCCGGCGCGCCCGGCCTCTTCGGCGCGCTGTGGCTGATCGTCACGTTCCTCGGCGTGGCGCTGAGCCGGCGCCCGTTCACCGCCGGGTCCCGCGCGGCCTGAGCGTTCGACGGCCCGGCGCCCGGTGACCGCCGGGCCTCCCCGACGGCCCGGCACCCCGTCGGGCCCGGTCCCGGCCGGCTTGGTCCCTGCCGGCCGGGACCGTTTCTCGCGCGCCGTCGCCGGCCGGGTGGCTGCTCACCCGGCCGGCGACGGCGTGCGTGTGTCACGGTGAAGGGACGGCCACCGCGGAGGGACGGTCACCACGGGTGGGCGGTCACTCCGCCCAGGCGCCGGAGGCCGCGGCGTCCCTGGCGTACGCGGCGAAGTCCTTCGGCGGACGCCCGAGCGCGCGCTGCACACCGTCGCGCACCGACTCGTTACGCCCGTCGAGCACCTCGGTGAACAGGAACGTGACCAAGCCGATCACCTCGTCCGGGTAGCCCGCCGCGCGCAGCCCGGCCTCGTACTCCGCGAGGCTCACCGGCTCGAACCGCACGGTGCGCCCGGACGCGGCGGTGATCGCCTCCGCGGCCTCCGCGAACGTCAGCGCCCGCGGCCCGGTGAGCTCGTACAGCTGCCCGGCGTGCCGCGGATCGGTGAGCGCCGCGACGGCGACGTCCGCGATGTCGTCGGCGTCCACGAACGGCTCGCGGACGTCGGTGACCGGCACCCGGAGCGCACCGCCGAGCACGTCGTCGAGGAAGTAGTCCTCGCTGAAGTTCTGCGAGAACCAGCTGCAGCGCACGATCGTCCACTCCCGAGCGTTGGCCTGCACGATCCGCTCGCAGTGCTCGGCCTCGGCTTCGCCTCGCCCGGAAAGCAGAACCAGGCGGTGGACGCCCTGGCGAGCGGCCTCGGCGGTGAACGTCTCGATCGCCTTCGGAGCGTCCGGGACGGCGAGGTCCGGGACGTACGCGACGTACGCGGCGTCGACGCCCGCCAGCGCGTCGGCCCAGGTAGCGGGGTCGGTCCAGTCGAACGGCGGCGTCCCGGAGCGGGAGCCGATGCGGGTCGGGACGCCGAGGGCGTCGAGGCGGGCCGCGATGCGGCGGCCGGTCTTACCGTGTCCTGCGGTCAGGAGAATTGTCATGTCTTGAGGAAACCGTCCGGCGTGAGACGGAACCATCGCTGCGAGCCGCATCCCCATACGCGAGCGTCTAACCTGTCTTCGTGGACACTCTCGCGGGTCTGCTCGACGGGCCGAGGGCGCGCGGCGCGTTCCTGCTCCGCTCGCTGCTGACACCACCGTGGTCGCTGCGGATCGAGGACGAGTCGCCGCTGGCGCTCTGCGCGCTCGTCCAGGGAAGTGCGTGCATCCTGCCCGCGTCCGGCGGTCTCATCCGCGTCGAGGCGGGCGACGTCATGATCTTCCGCGGGCCGGACCACTACACGGTCAGCGACCACCCGGACACCGTGCCGCAGGTGCACATCCTGCCCGGCCAGGAGTGCCGGACGCCGGACGGGATGCCGGTCGGGCAGCTCACCGACCTGATCTCGCCGCCGGGCGCGTTCGGCGTCCGGACCTGGGGCAACGACGCGACCGGTGGCACCGAGATGGTGACCGGTGCCTACCAGGTGCACAGCGAGGTCAGCAGCCGGCTGCTCGCGACGCTGCCGCCGGTGCTGGTGATCCGGCACGACAGCTGGGACAACCCGCTGGTGGGCTTCCTCGCCGACGAGATCGTCAAGGACGCGCCCGGGCAGGCCGCGGTGCTGGACCGGCTGCTCGACCTGCTGCTGATCGGCGCGCTGCGGACCTGGTTCGCCCGTCAGGACAGCGCCGCACCCGGCTGGTACCGCGCGCACAGTGACCCGGTCGTCGGCCCGGCCGTGCGGATGCTGCAGAGCGAGCCGGCCCGGCCGTGGACCGTCGCGCTGCTAGCCCGCGAGACCGGCGTCTCCCGTGCCGCGCTCGCCCGACGCTTCACCGAGCTGGTCGGCGAGCCGCCGATGGCGTTCCTGACCGGCTGGCGGCTGGCCCTCGCCGCGGACCTGCTGCGCGAGCCGGACGCGACGCTCGCCGCGGTCGCCCGCAAGGTCGGGTACGGCAGCCCGTTCGCGCTCAGCTCGGCGTTCAAGCGGTTTCACGGCGTCAGCCCACAGGAGTTCCGCTCAGCCGGGTGACGTCCGCCGGTGGCCGGGGTTACGTTCAGCTGATGAGGGAACTACCGCACGTGGTGGCCCACGTCGCCGTGTCGCTGGAAGGTGCCACCACCGGATTCGAACCCGACCTCGCCCGCTTCTACGCGCTGGCACAAACCTGGCACGAGGACGTCACGCTGGTCGGCGCCGACACGATCCTCGCGCAGAAGGCCGCGCTCGCCCACGGTCCGCGGCCGGGCCCGGCGCCGGACGGCCCGCTGCTCGCCGTCGTCGACAGCAGCGCGCGGGTCCACGAGTGGAGGGCACTGCGCGACGCCGGCCACTGGTCGGGCGTCCTGGCGCTGCGGGCGGCGTCCACACCGAAGAGCGGGGGCGAGCCGCCGGAGAAGCTCGTCGTCGGCCGGGAGCGCGTCGACCTCCGCGCGGCCCTGGCCGCACTCGCCGCCCGCGGCGCCGCGACGGTGCGGGTCGACAGCGGCGGTGCGCTGATCGGCGCGCTGCTCGCCAAGGGCCTGCTCGACGAGGTGAGCCTGCTGGTCCACCCGGTGTTCGCCGGCCACGGCGGCGGCCACCACCACTGGTACGGGCCGTCGCACCCGCCCGCGGGAACGTTCGTGCTGGCCGGCAACGAGACGATCGGCGACCTCGTCTGGCTCCGCTACCAGGTCTCCCGCTGAGCGCGCGGGCTGCAGTGTGATTGTGGCCGTTTCCGTGTCCTGGCACGGAATCCGTCGCAACCATGGGGCGAGGCAGGCGGAGAACGCCGCAACCATTCCCGCGCAGCCCACCCGTACCACCCGGCTCCCCGCTCCCCACGGCCGGCGTTTCGGGGTGAGGAGTGGTTGGTACGGAGACCGTACGGACGAGACGCAGGGGAGCAGCCATGGCTCAGGTCACCCAGGAGCACACTGCGGAACTGCGGAAGGGCCTGCGTCCACGTCACCTCCGGATGATCGCGATCGGCGGCGTGATCGGCGCCGGGCTGTTCGTCGGATCTGGCGCGGTGATCAACGACGTCGGCCCGGCGGCGTTCCTCACCTACGCCGTCACCGGGGTGCTCATCGTCCTGGTCATGCGGATGCTCGGCGAGATGGCCACCGCCCATCCGTCCACCGGCTCGTTCGCCGACTACGCGCGGCAGGCGCTCGGGAGCTGGGCCGGGTTCTCGGTCGGCTGGCTGTACTGGTACTTCTGGGTCATCGTCGTCGGGTTCGAGGCGGTCGCCGGGGCGGAGATCCTCCGCCGCTGGGTCGACGCACCGCTGTGGACGCTCGCGCTGGTGCTGATGGTCCTGATGACCGTGACGAACCTGTTCTCGGTCCGCTCCTACGGCGAGTTCGAGTACTGGTTCGCCGGGGTCAAGGTGTTCGCGATCTGCGCGATGCTGGCGCTCGGCGCCTGTTTCGTGCTGGGGCTCTGGCCGGGACGCGGTAGGGACTTCTCGAACCTCACCGACGAGGGTGGCTTCCTGCCGAACGGGCCGGGCGTGATCTTCTCGGCGATCGTCGTCGTGATCTTCTCGATGGTCGGTGCGGAGATCGCGACGATCGCCGCTGCCGAGTCGGACGACCCGGCGCGCGCGATCTCGAAGGCGACGAACTCGGTCGTCGTCCGGATCTCGATCTTCTACGTCGGTTCGGTGTTCCTGCTCGCGGCGATCCTGCCGTGGAACTCGACGCGGCTCGGGGAGTCGCCGTACGTCAGCGCGTTCGAGGTGATGGGCATCCCCGGTGCCGCCGACCTGATGAACGCCGTCGTGCTCACCGCGGTGCTGTCCTGTTTGAACTCCGGGCTCTACACCGCGTCCCGGATGATTTTTGTCCTGGCCGCGCGGAACGAGGCGCCGCAGCGGCTGACGCGCGTGTCCGGCCGCGGGGTGCCGGTGGCGGCGATCTTGGTGTCCACAGTGGTCGGGTTCGCCTGCGTGGTGGCGGCCTACGTCGCTCCGGACACCGTGTTCCTGTTCCTGCTCAACTCGTCCGGAGCGGTCATCCTGTTCGTCTACCTGTTCATCTGCGTCTCGCAGCTGATCCTGCGACGACGGACGCCGGACGACGAACTGCCGGTGAAGATGTGGGGCTTCCCGGCGCTGACGCTGATCGTCATCGTCGCGATCGTCGTCGTGCTGGCGTCGATGGCGATCGGCTCGGACACCCGTTCCCAGCTCCTGTTGAGCCTGCTGTCGCTGGGGTTCGTGCTGGGTGCGCACGCGGTGGTTGCCCGCCGTCGGCGCGCTGTATCGGTCACGCGTTGACGCCGCGCGACGCGCGCGGCTAGCGTAAATAACGCTCGCGTTACTTACCTGGCGGGGATGGGGCGACGTGAAGGTTCCGTTCACCTGGAAACCCACCGGCTGGTACATGATCGGCTGGTCGGCGGAGTTCACCCAGGGAGAGGTCCGCCCGCTGCACTACTTCGGCGAGGAACTCGCGGCCTACCGCGACGACAACGGCGAACTGCACGTGCTGCAGGCCCACTGCCGGCACCTGGGCGCTCACCTCGGGCACGGCGGGAAAGTCGAGGGCGACTGCGTCGTCTGCCCGTTCCACGGCTGGCGCTGGGCCCCGGACGGCACCAACCGCTCGATCCCGTACCAGGACCGGCCCAACCGCGCCGCCCGTATGCGCGTCTACCCGGTCGTCGAACAGCACGAGTGCGTGTTCCTCTGGCACCACCCCCACGGCGAACCGCCGAGCTGGCAGGTGCCGGACATCTTCGAGTCGTTCCCGCAGTTCGACACCGACGACACGCATTTCTACCCGGCCTACCCGACGTTCTCCAGCCGGGCCGAGAAGGAGCCGGTCCACCCGCAGATCGTCGCGGAGAACGGCCCGGACAGCGTGCACTTCGAGTACGTGCACCACGCCACGGTCACCCCGCGGATGCTGAAGTACGAGGCCGTCGACCACGAGTGGCGCTTCCTCACCGGCTGGCCCAATACCCGCAGCGCCGACCCCGACGCGATGGTCTTACGCATCCACAGCAACATGTTCGGGCTCGGCGGCGCGATCAGCGCGTTCGAAGGGGTCCAGCAACACCGGCTGATCTTCGCCTGCACACCGGTGGACGACGGCGTCTCCGACCTCTTCTACTCGATCTGGTGGCCGCGTCTCGAGGGCGACGAGAACCCGGTTCCCCCCGACGACCTCCGCGAACGCATCGAGAAGCAGTTCCTCTCCACGGTCTGGGACGACCTGTCGATCTGGCGTTACCAGGAGTACATCGAGCACCCCACGCTGGCGACCCAGGACGCCGCCGCCTACACGAGCGTCCGCCGCTGGGCCAAACAGTTCTACGACATCACTCCGGACCGGTGAACCAGGGTGGGCGGTCGAAGAACAGCTCGATGCCGTGCAGGATCTGCTGACGGACTTCCTCGTTCGGTGCGGTCGCCGCTCCCGACCCCACCATCCAGATCAGACCGGCGACCGCCTGGATGATCGCGGCCCGGTCGACGCCCGGCGCCAGCTCCCCGCGCTCCTCGGCCCGCGCGATCAGCTCGACGATCACGACGCGGACCTGCCGGGACAGCTCGCGGAACGCCGCCGCGATCTCCTCGTCCTCGGGGGCGAGCCGGCCGATCTGGTAGTAGCCCATCGACCGGTCCGGGTGCTCGAACGCGTAGTTCGCCGCGACCCGCACGAGGGCCCGCAACTGGTCGAGAAGCCCGCCGGCCGGATAGACCTGGCCCTCGATCGCGCCGTCGAACGCGGCCGAGGCTTCCCGGACGGCGTTCCGCGCCAGGTCCAGCTTCGAGCCGAAGTAGCGGTAGATCGCGCCCCGGGTGATGCCGACCCGGTCCGCGACCGTCTCCAGGCTCAGCCGCTCGTAACCACCGGCCGCCAGCTCGGCCGACGCCGCGGCCAGGATCGCCCGCCGCGTCGCCGCGCTGTCCGCGTTCGCCGGCCGCCCGAGCGTCCGACGCCGAACCGGTCGTTCGTCGCCGGAGGAAACAGGCATGTGGGCTCCGCGGAGTAGTTCTCGGGACAGGCGACCCCATCGTTTCATCAGGGCTTGCGGGCCACTCCGCCGTACACGGACACCAGGGCGTCCGGCTGGTCGGCCTGCTGGTCGCGCTCGTCGGGACGCCAGCGGTGGACCACCGTCAGACCCGGCTCGACCAGCTCCAGCCCGTCGAAGAACCGGGTGATCTCGGCCCTCGTCCGCGGTCGGAGCACACCGCCCCGGCTCGCGAAGTCGGCCTCGACCGCGCGCCAGCCGTCCGGCGCCAGGTCGGGCGTCACCTGGGAGAGCGCCAGGTACGAGCCGGCGGGCAAGGCCGCGAGCAGCCCCGCCACCAGCGCGTGCGGGTCGTCCTCGTCCCGCAGGTGGTGGGTCACCGAGAGCAGCAGCAGCCCGACCGGCTGTCCCAGGTCGAGCGTGGCTGTGGCACGCGCCAGGATGCGCTCGGGTTCCCGCAGGTCACCGCTGATGTACTCGATCGCGCCGTGGTCCGCGGGCAGCGCGCGGCCACGCTTGACGACGAGCGGGTCGTTGTCGACGTACACCACGTGGGACTCCGGCGCGATCGCCCGGGCGACGAGGTGCGTGCTGCCGGCGGCGGGAATGCCGCTGCCGATGTCGAGGAACTGCCGGAGCCCGGCGTCCCCGGTCAAATGGGTGACCGCGCGGCGGAGGAACTCCCGGTTCGCGCGGGCGGCGACGCGCGCGCCAGGGTTCACCGCCAGCCCGGCCTCGGCTGCCGCCCGGTCGGCCGGGAAGTAGTCCGACCCTCCGAGCAAGTAGTTGTAGATCCGCGCCGGATGCGGACGATCCGAGCGCAGCGCGGTGGGGTCTGGTGTGGCGGCGTCGGTCATGGCCGCCATTCTCGAACAGCGCACCGATTCAGATCGCCGCTTGCCGGTATGCGGGGCGGTGCTTGAGTCGATAATGAACCGAAGGCACCGCCGACTCTCGTCCCGGGAGGGCATCCGTGTCCGACACCGTCTCCCACGCCTCGGCCCCGCACACTCCCCTCGACTCGACCGATTCCCGTAACTGGGAGCGCGTGCTCTGGTGGCTCGCGCTCGCCGGCGCCGCCGCCTCGGTCGTCGTCGGTCTCCTGATGACGTTCTGGCCGGACGCCACGCTGTACCTCGGCGCCGTCCTGTTCGGTCTCTGGCTGATCGTCCACGGCATCATCCATCTCGCCCGCGCGATCACCAGCCACGCCGACGCCGCGATCCGCGCGCTCGACGGCGTCCTCGGTGTCCTATTCGTCGTCGCGGGCATTGTCTGCCTGCGGCACATCGTGACGTCGCTGCTCGTGCTGGCCACCGTGATCGGCCTGACCTGGCTGATCGAGGGTGTCATCGTGGTCGCGTCGACGTTCGGCAGCCGCTACACCGGACGGACCAGGGTGGTCGTCGGTGTGCTCGGCGGCGTCGCGATCCTCGGCGGCCTCGTCGTCCTCCTCTGGCCCGAGCTGACGCTGGTCGCGATGGTGGTCTTCACCGGGATCTGGCTGATCGTCGTGGGGCTCGTCCAGCTGTTCCTGGTCCTGCAACTGCGCCGCGAAACCGCCTCGTGAACTAAGAACTCAGTGCCCGATGTCATGGGCCCCGGGCTCGACCAGCGCGCTCTCGTAAGCGAACACGACGATCTGGGCCCGGTCGCGCAGGCCCAGCTTCGTCAGGATGCTGGACACGTGTGACTTCACGGTGGCCGGACCGACGAACAGACGCTCGGCGATCTCGGTGTTCGTCGCACCGCGTGCGACCGCGACGACGATGTCGCGTTCGCGCTCGGTGAGCCGGTGCACCCGCTCGGCGACCGCCGAGTTCACGCCGGGACCCGCGGCGAACCGGGCGATCAGGCGGCGCGTGATCGACGGAGCGATCAGAGCGCCGCCGCCGGCGACCGTCCGGACGGCCGTGGCCAGCTCCGCGGGCGGGATGTCCTTCAGCACGAAGCCGCTGGCGCCGGAGCGGAGCGCCCGGTAGACGTACTCGTCCGGGTCGAACGTCGTCAGGATGAGGATCCGCACCGGCCAGTCGGCGTCGGCGAGAATGCGTGCGGTGGCCTCCAGCCCGTCGAGCTCCGGCATGCGGATGTCCATCAGGACGACGTCCGGATGGTGTTTCTCGGCGGCCGTGATGGCCTCCAGCCCGGTGCCGGCCTCCGCCACGACGTCGATGTCGGGCTGGGCACCCAGGATCATGCTGAACCCGCCGCGGACCAGGGCCTGGTCGTCGGCGACGACGACGCGGATGGTCACGCGGAGGCCCCGTCCCGGGGGAACCGGGCGAGGACCCGGAAACCACCGTCGGGGCGCGGAGCGGCCACGAGCGAACCACCGAGGAGCGTCGCCCGCTCCCGCATCCCGACGATGCCGTGCCCGGCCGCCTGCGGACGGGTCACGCCCGGCGCGGCGTCGTCGGTGACCTCGATGACCACGTCGGTCCCTTCCTCGCGCAGGTGCACGTCGGCCCGGGTGCCGGGCCCCGCGTGTTTCACGACGTTGGTCAGTGCTTCCTGGACGATCCGGTAGGCCGACAGCTGCACCCGGGTCGGGAGCGGGGTGGCCAGCTCGTCGGTGATCCGGACGTCGAGCCCGGCGGCGCTGACCTGGTCGATCAGTCGCGGGACGTCGGCGAGCCCGGGCTGCGGGCCGACGCCGTTGCGCATCGACTCCGGCCGCAACACCCCCAGCAGGTGCCGCAGCTCGTCCAGCGTCTGGCGTCCGGCCTGCTCGACCGCGGCCATCGCCTGCCGGGCACCGACCGGATCGGTGTCGGCGACCGCCTGGGCAGCCCCGGCCTGCACGGTCATCATGCTCACCTGGTGGGCGACGACGTCGTGCAGCTCCCGGGCGATGTGGGTGCGTTCCTCCGCGACGATCCGCCGCAGTTCGTCCGCGCGTTGGCGTCGTTGTCGTTCGGCGTTGTCGGCGCGGAGCCGCAGGCGACGCCCGATGTACCAGACGACGAACAGGAACACGAAGCCGAACGCGGTCTCACCCCAGGGCAACCCCAGCACGAGGATGTCGAGCACGAGCACGGCGTACGTGGCCCCGAGACCGGCCAGCGCCCGCCTGCTGTTCGCCTCGTAGCGCCCGACGCTGTACAGCGCGGCGACCATGAGGAACCCGACGTCATACTCCTCGGCCAGGGAGTTGTCGGTCGCGACCAGGAGCGCCCAGCAGACCAGCACCACGCCGAGCACCGGCAGCGGCGCGCGCCGGCGCCGGTACAGCGCGACGGCGGCCCCCACCTGGACGGCGAGCACCGCGAGCGGGACGTCGGTGATCGGCCGGTACACGAGCTGGTCGTCGGGACCGTCCCTCAGCAGCGCCACGGACGCGAACAGCACGACGGCGAGCACCGCGTCCGAGGCGCGCGGCCAGCGCGCGAACGGTCCACGGAAAGCAAGATTCATCGCGCCTCCGTTCCGATGTCCTGCACGGTAGGGCGCGGCGGCGTCGCCGTCATCCGTCGCGCGGGGGAGGCGCATCCGGTGGTCACCCGCCCCGCGGGGGAGAGCGCGGCCCGTCCCGCGCCGGGCGACGGTACCCCGGCCCGCCACCCACGCTGACGGCCATGAATACGTTGACTCGGCGCCTGGGCGCGGCCAGCGCACGCAGGCCTCTTCGCACTCTTCTCGCGTGGGTGGTCGCTGCGGCCGTCCTCCTCGTACTGGGCAGTACGGTCGGCGGATCCTTCGCCGACGACTTCGCCGCACCCGGCAGCCAGAGCGACCGCACGATGCGGCTGCTCGAGGAACGGTTCCCGGAAGCGGCCGACGGCGTCGCGATCGCGGTGTTCGCCGCGGACGACCTGGCGCAGCATCGCGCGGCCGTCGACGCTGCCGTGGACCGGATCGCGGACGTCCCGCACGTGGCGCGCGTCGCGGACCCGTTCGCGGCGGGCACGATCTCGCCCGACGGGCGGATCGGCTACGCCGAGATCACGTTCGACGTTCCCTCCACGCGGGTGGGTACACCGGCCATCACTGCCATTTCGGACGCTCTGGAGCCGGCCACCGCGGGTGGACTGACCGCCGAACTGGGTGGGGACACGGCGTTCATCAACTCGGAGGACGCCACGTCGGGCGCCGAAGCGGCCGGGATCCTCGCGGCGCTGGTCGTGCTGCTCGTCGCGTTCGGGACCGTGGTGGCCGCGCTGATCCCGATCGTGCTGGCGCTGATCGTGGTGGGTGCCGGGCTCGGGGGCATCGCGGTGCTGGCCAACACGATGGACGTGTCGAACGTCGCGCCGACGATCGCCGCGATGATCGGGCTCGGCGTCGGCATCGACTACGCGTTGTTCATCACGGCGCGGTACCGGGAGGCGCGCGGGGTGCGATCCCGCGAAGCGGGGTCTCGTGACGAAGGGCCTCGGGATCCTCGGCGGGACAATGCTGCGGCGCTCGACGTCGCGATGGGGACGGCCGGCACGTCCGTGCTGTTCGCCGGCGGCACGGTCGTCGTCGCGATGCTGGCGTTGCTGGTAACCGGCATGGGGTTCCTGATCTCGATCGGGCTCGCCACCGCGCTGGTCGTGCTCGCCGCCGTGCTGGCCGCGCTCACGCTGCTGCCCGCGATCCTGAGCCTGCTCGGGGACCGGATCGACCGGGGGCGGCTGCCCCTGCGGCGGCGCGAATCGTCGGGCTCCCGGTGGGAACGGGTGGCGCGGCACGTCTCGGCGCGGCCCGTGCGCTACCTGCTCGCCGCGCTGGTGTTCCTGCTCGCGCTGGCCGCACCCACGCTGAGCATGCGGCTCGGGTTCCCCGACGCCGGCGACGACTCGACGAACATCGGCCATCGGCGCGCCTACGACCTGCTGGCCGAGGGCTTCGGGCCGGGCGTCAACGGTCCGCTGCTGGTCGTCGTCGACCTGCGCGAGTCCGGGGCCGACGCCGGTGACGTGCCCGCGCTGTCGCAGCGCCTCGCCGACGACCCGGGCGTCGCCTCGGTCGGCGAACCCGTGACGTCGTCCGACGGGTCCACGGTCGTCCTCCGCGTGCTCACCACGACCTCGCCGTCGGACGAGGCGACCTCGGACACGCTCGACCGCCTCCGCGACATCGTTCCCGCCAACGCCGGGATCGCCGGTCTGACCGCGATGACCGACGACCTGACCCACCATCTCGGCCGTGTCCTGCCGATCTTCGTCGGCGGGATCCTGGCGGCGTCGTTCGTCCTGCTGCTCCTGGTGTTCCGCTCGATCGTCGTGCCGCTCAAGGCCGTGCTGATGAACCTGCTCTCGATCGGCGGCGCCTACGGCGTGGTGGTCGCGGTGTTCCAGTGGGGCTGGCTCAAGGAGCTGGTCGGGCTGGAGCAGACGATCCCGATCGCATCGCCGCTGCCGGTGATCTTCTTCGCGGTCCTCTTCGGGCTCTCGATGGACTACGAGGTGTTCCTGCTGTCCCGGATCCGGGAGGCGTACCTGCAGAGCGGCGACCCGGTCGGGTCGGTGGCGCGGGGCATCGCGTCGACCGGGCGGGTGATCACGTCGGCGGCGCTGATCATGGCCGCGGTGTTCCTCGCGTTCGTGGCCAGCCCGTCGCCGCTGTCCCGGATGGTCGGGCTCGGGTTGGCGACCGCGGTGCTGCTCGACGCCACCGTGGTGCGGATGATCTTCGTCCCCGCCGCGATGACGTTGCTCGGCCGGGCGAACTGGTGGCTACCCGGCTGGCTGGATCGTCGTCTGCCGAGCCTGGGCCGCGAGGACGCGACCGCGCTCCCCGCCGAGAAGCCGAAAGCCGCCGTCGGCCAACCCGGCTGAACGGGGGCCGGGCGGCGGGGTCAGAGCGTGACGAACGCGTCGTCGATCGTGGCCGGGAGCGGGTTGGTGGCGCCGCACTGCTCCCGGACCAGGTCGAGCAGCAGCTCGAGCGTCACCCGGTTGGCCGGCACCAGCCCGTACTCGCTCACCGGCGACCCGGCGTGCTTCCAGGACCGGACGAACCAGTCGGAGAGCTCGGCGGCCAGCGTCGGACGCTCGGCGAGGACGTCCTGGCGCACCGCGATCGTGTGGTTGATCGTCTCGGCGCCGGTGAGGTCGAACCACGACCGCTCGGCGGCCGTCAGGTCCGCGAACAGCGGCCCGACCGCGTCGTCCTTCACGGCCAGGCCGAGCCCGGCCACCAGCGCGCCGTCGCGGAGCTGCTGCGGCAGGTCGGCGCCGGGAACCGGCTCGGCGGTGGCCGGGAACCGGAAGCCCGGCGCGTGTTCCTGGGCGCTGACCACCCAGGTCAGGCCGTCCAGGTCGACGCCGTACTGCCTGTTCAGGATGCCGCGGATCCAGAAGCCTGTGGTCTGGCTGAACGCTTTGGTGCCGATCCGCGCGCCCGCCAGGTCGGCAGGCGTGCGGATCCCGCTGTCGCGGCGGACCTGGAGCCCGTGGTGCGGGTAGCGGCGCAGCGGGAACACCGGCAGGCCGACGATCGGCACCCCGCCGCCGACCGCGAGGAGGAACGCACCGGCCGCGATCTCGCAGACGTCGAACTCCAGGTCGTCGGTCATCCGCCGGAACGCGGTGTTGATCGGCGCGACTTCGACCCACTCGACCTCGACCCCGGCGGGCGCGGGCACGAGGCCGTCGATCATCGCCGCCGTGTGGGGACGACGTTCCAGGACGACGCGCAGCGGCCGCGGCATTCCGACTCCTCGGGGGTTCGCAGTTGGGGGGCGCAGTGGTGGTGGGGGGTCGCAGTGGTGCCGTCACGCTAGGGCGACCACCGCGGGCTCCGGAACGTCCCACCGCTCAGGCTTAGGTGAACCGGCCGCAACCGATCAGGAATCGAGAAGCGCCCGCCCGGGGCGCGCACCTAGCGTTACCGGCATGGACATCAGCGTTTACCACGCGTTTCTTCCGCACGAGGACCCGGACGCCTCGCTGGCCTTCTACCGCGACGGGCTCGGCTTCGAGGTCCGCAACGACGTCGGCGGCGGCACGATGCGGTGGATCACGGTCGGCCCCAAGGAGAAGGGCACGACGTCGATCGTGCTCTGCCCGCCGGCCGTCGACCCGGCGATCACCGACGACGAGCGCCGCACGATCGCCGAGATGATGGCGAAGGGCGTCTACGCGATCCTCACGCTCGCCACGCCGAACCTTGACGACACGTTCGCGCGGATCGTGGCCTCCGGCGCCGACGTCGTCCAGGAGCCGACCGACCAGCCGTACGGCGTCCGGGACTGCGCGTTCCGCGACCCGGCGGGCAACCTGATCCGCATCAACGAGATCCGCCGGGAGGACGTGTCATGACCGTGATCGAGTCGCTCATCGTCGAAACGCCCGACACCGCGGCCGCCGAGGCGTTCTACACCGCGCTCGTCGGGCCGGACGGTCCGGTGGCCGTGCGGAGCTCGGACGCACCGTCGTCCGGCTTCCGCGGGTTCACGCTGTCGCTCATCGCGTCGCAGCCGGACAACGTCGACGCGCTGTACGACGCGGCGATCGCGTCCGGCGGAACGCCGCTCAAGCCGGCCAAGAAGAGCCTCTGGGGCTACGGCGGGCTGGTCACCGCACCGGACGGGACGATCCTCAACATCGCGACGTCGACGAAGAAGAACACCGGGCCCGCCGCCCGCGAGTTCGACAAGATCGTCCTGCTCATCGGCGCCGAGGACGTCGGCGCGAGCAAGCAATTCTACGTCGACCACGGGCTGACCGTGGGCAAGAGCTTCGGCCGCAAGTACGTCGAGTTCACCAGCGAGAAGGAGCACATCCAGCTCGGCCTCTACACCCGCCGCGCGCTGGCCAAGACCGCGGGAGTCTCGCCGGACGGGTCCGGGTCGCACCGGATCGCGATCGGCAGCGACGCCGGGCCGTTCACCGATCCGGACGGGTTCGCCTGGGAATCGGCATAGTTCCGGGGTATGCCTGGGGGGACCTGACGCGACTCGGCGTAGAGGAGCGGATCGTGGACCGGATGAGCGCGATGGATGCCGGGTTCTTCTTCGCCGAAGGCGAGACGACGCCGATGCACGTCGGGTCGGTGGCGGTGTTCGACGGACCCGCGCCCTCCTACGGCGACGTGGTGCGCCTGCTGCTCGGCAAGCTGCCCGAAGTGCCCCGCTACCGACAGCGGGCGATGCGGGTGCCGCTGGATCTCGGCCGGCCGGTCTGGGTCGACGATCCACACTTCCAGATCCTGTACCACGTCCGGCACACGGCGGTGCCCCGGCCGGGTAGCGACGAGCAGCTGCGGAACCTCGCCGGGCGGGTGCTCGGCCAGCGCCTCGACCTGTCCAAGCCGCTCTGGGAACTCTGGCTGGTGGAGGGGCTGGCCGAGGGCCGCTGGGCGATGATCAACAAGGTGCACCACGCGATGGTCGACGGGGTGGCGGGCACCGACCTGATGCAGCTCGTGTTCGACCTCGATCCGGCGGCCACACACCCCGAGCCGCAGCCGTGGGACCCGCAGGAGCCACCGTCGCCCGCGGCCGTGGCGGTGGAGGCGCTGACCGATGCGGTGGCCCGGCCGGTGCGGCGGTTCGCCGGGGTGGCCCGTGCGGCGGCGTCCTTACCCGGCTGGTCGGGCGCCGGCGCACTGGCCCGCCAGGCCGGGGTCCTGGGTGGTGCGGCGGCGAACGTCGGCAGGCAACTCGTCACGCCGGCGGCCTCGTCGCTCAACGGCAGGCTCGGCCCGCACCGCCGGTGGGCCTGGACCCACACCACGGTCGACGAAGTGCGCCGCGTCCGCCGGGCGCTCGGCGGCTCGATGAACGACGTCGTGGTCACCGCCGTCGCCGCCGGGCTCCGCGACCTGCTCGCCGCGCGCGGTGAGCTGACCCAGGGCCTTCTCGTCCGGACGATGGTCCCGGTGTCGATCCGGCGGCCGACCGAGCGCGGCACGCTGAACAACCAGATCTCCGCGGTCTTCGTCGACCTGCCGGTGGCCGAGCCGGACGCGACGGCGCGGCTGGCGTCGGTGCGGTCGCAGATGGACGCCAACAAACGCGCGCTGTCGGCGTACGACCCGCGGGCGGTCACCGGCGCCGCGGACCTGGTGCCCGCGCCGCTGCTCGCGGCCGCCGTCCGGACCCTGCTCCGGTCCGGGCAGCCGTGGGTGCAGGCGGTCACGACGAACGTCCCCGGCCCGCCGATCCCGCTGTTCGTGCTGGGTAGGCACCTGCGGTCGCTCTACCCGTACGTGCCGCTCGGCAGCGGCGTGCGTTTCTCGATCGGGATCTTCTCCTACGAGGGCGTGGTCAGCTTCGGGGTCACCGCGGACTTCGACGCGGTGCCGGACATCGACGTGCTGGTGGACGGCATCGCCCGCGGTGTCACCGAGCTGGTGGCGGCGGCCGAGCCGGTCCTGACAGTCTGACTAATCTTGTCGTATGAGCACACCCACCCCGGACCGGCGTGACCGCTATCTGCGCGCCGCCGTCGGGTGTTTCGCACGGTACGGCTACCGGCGCACGTCGATGGACGTGATCGCGCAGGCGGCCGGCGTCTCCCGGCCGACGCTGTACCAGTACTACCGGGGCAAGGAGGAGATCTTCCGGGCCGCGGCCGAGTGGGGCTTCGAGGACCTCGCCGAACGGGCCGAGACCGAGGCGCGGATGCCGGGGGAGCCCGCCGACCGGCTCTGCGCGGTCCTGGTCGTGATGCTCCGCATGCACGAGCCCGCCGATCGCACGCTCGACCGGTTCCCGGCCGAGCTGATCGACGAGGTGCACGGCCGGGCCGACGACCTGTGGCTGGCGTTCGAGGAGCGGTTGCTCGCGGTGCTGGCCGCGCTGCTCGACCGGTTCGCCGACCGGCTCGACATCTCCGGGGCGCCTGCGCTCCCGGTGGTGCTGCTCTACGGCGCCAAGGGCATCGCGCTCCGCGCCGGGTCGGCGGGGGAGCGCCGGGAGTTGCTGCGGCAGCTCGTCGGGATCACGGTGCGGGGACTGGCCCGGGAGCCGGTGACTAACTGACGTTTCCCGTCTAGAGTGTCAGCCATGACGACCATCGACGACGCACGCCACCGGATCACCGAGGTCCGCGCAGCGGGCGGCACGGTGACGATCGACGAGCTGGACGCGCTGTGGGCGGCGCTGGAGACCGTCCGGCCCGAGCAGCTCCTCGGCTCCTGGAAGGGCAGCGAGTTCGTCAGCGGGCACGGCTTCGAAGGACGGCTCGAGCTCGCGCGCTGGTACGGGAAGCGCTTCGACTCGCTCACCGACGTCGCGCCGCTGGTGTGCCGGGACGACGAGGGCAACCTGTTCGACAACCGGGAGATGGCCAAGGGCGGCGCGAGCCTGTGGACGGTCGAGTTCCGCGGTGAGCCGACCGCGACGATGGTCTACGACGGTCAGCCGGTCCTCGACCACTTCAAGAAGATCGACGACACGACGCTGCTCGGCGTGATGAACGGCAAGGGCGTGCTCGACAAGGGACGGCACTACTACTTCGTCCTCGAACGCGACTGACGCCCGTGCGCATCCAGGCAGCACTGGTCGAGTCACCGGGCGGCCCGTTCACGGTCCACGAGCTCGACCTCGAGAAGCCCCGACCGGACGAGGTGCTGGTCCGGATCACCGCCGCCGGCATCTGCCACACCGACCTGACGATGCGGCACGGCTGGCCGGCGGCCCGGACCCCGATGATCTTCGGCCACGAGGGTGCGGGCGTCGTCGAAGCGGTCGGCGACGCGGTCACCACGGTCCGGCCCGGCGACGCGGTCTGCCTGAGTTACCGCAGCTGCCGGGCGTGCGAGCAGTGCCGAGCCGGGCACCCGGCCTACTGCCTGCGGAGCGACCTCAACCTGCGAGGCGTGCGCGCCGACGGCAGCACCCCGCACACCCGCGACGGCTCGCCGGTCTACGGGAACTTCTTCGGCCAGTCCAGCTTCGCGACGTACGCGCTGGCCGACGAGAGCAACACGGTGCCGATCCCCGACGACTTCCCGCCGGTGCTGGCCGCGCCGCTCGGCTGCGGGATCCAGACCGGCGTCGGCACCGTGCTCACCGTGCTGCAGCCGGACGCCGGGAGCACGGTCGTGGTCTTCGGCGCGGGCAGCGTGGGGCTCAGCGCGGTGATGGCCGCGGTCGCCGAGCGCTGCACGGTGATCGCGGTGGACCCGGTGGCGTCCCGGCGCGCGCTCGCCTTCGAACTCGGCGCGAGCGGCGTGGTCGACCCGGCGGGGGGCACCGACGTCGCGGCGGCGGTGCGGGAGCTGACCGGCGGCGGCGCGCACTCCGCGATCGACACCACCGGCCGCCCGGACGTCATCCGGCAGGCCATCGGCTCGCTGCGGCGCCGGGGGACGCTGGCGCTGGTCGGCATCGGCGGCACCGCCGAGTTCGACCTGATGACCGTGCTGTCCAACGGCATCCGGCTCCGCGGCGTCATCGAAGGCGACGTCACCCCGGCCGATTTTGTCCCCCGCCTGATCGACCTGCACCGGCAGGGCGCGCTACCGATCGAGACGCTGATCGTGGAGTACCCGTTCGCCGACATCGAGACCGCGGCCAGGGACGCGGCGTCCGGCCGCGTCGTCAAGCCCGTCCTCGTCCACCCCGTATCCGGCTGAATTCCGGTACCTTCGCCGCGACCTGGACGCACTGCGAGGAGAAGCGATGATCACTGGGGCGCACGCGATCCTGTACAGCTCGGCAGCCGAGGAGGTCCGCACGTTCCTCCACGACGTGCTCGGATTCGGCTCGGTGGACGCCGGTGGCGGGTGGTTGATCTTCGCACTGCCGCCGGCCGAGCTCGCCGTCCATCCGACCGGCGGTGGGAGCTCGACCGAGCTGTACCTGATGTGCGACGACATCGAGGCCACGCTGGCGGAGCTGAAGACCAAGGGTGTGGAGTGTCAGCCGGTCACCGACCAGGGCTGGGGCCTGCTGAGCCGGCTGACGCTGCCCGACGGTAGCGGTCTCGGCATCTACCAGCCGCGCCACCCGTCCCCTTAGTCCCTTTCGTACCGAAGAAAGCACGGAACGAATCGTTCCTTCCTCGGGCAATAACGGGCCAATCGAGGGAGTGGCACGTTTCCGGGATATCGGACCTACCGGCCATCGCCAGGATCAGGACCGACCGCAACGCAGGAGGCACATGAGGCTCCTGAGAACTACTGCGGTCGGCAGTTATCTGTCCTGTCCGATCGATGGAGGTAAGTCGTGCGAACTAGCACCGGAGCAACTCTCCACGCCGAGCCACGGGGGCTCGCGACCGCACTCCACCACCGGCCGTTACGGCTGGCCGTTCTGTTCCTGGCGATCGTCACCGCTGCGGTGTTCGGCGTCGGGGCGGCGCCGGCCCAGGCCAAGGTGACCTACAAGGGTTACCTGACGTTCGACAAGAACCCGCAGAACCCGCAGAACTCCACGTTGACGTGGGAGCTGTACCGCACCGACCTCGACCCGCCGCGGCGCACGACGAAGGTCAGCTGGCGAGCCGGATCGGGCGTCGGGGTCACGAACCCCTGTACCAGGCAGCGTGGCTGGCTCCCGAACGGCCAGTACAGCGTGACGCTGCTGGAGGGATACAACGGCTCGAAGATCTGGGGCACCGTGTTCCGCCTGTCCGACAAGGCGTGCAAGCCCGGCAGCAAGATCAAGCGAACCGAGCTGTTCATCCACAGTGAGATGACCAAGTCCGGCAAGCAGGGCAAGACCGAACCGCAGCGGTGGGACGGTAACGGCGACTTCAAGTCCGCCGGGTGCATCAAGCTGCGGCCGGCGGACATCAAGTCGCTCGCGAAGTACTACAAGATCGCGTACAAGCCCGGCAAGACGTACGCGAAGGTGCTGACGGTCAAGAGCTGACGCTCCGATCCCGACGGTCGAGGCGCCCGCCGACCCACCTGGGTCGGCGGGCGTCTCGCTGCAGCTACGTCACATGACCCACTAAAACCACATTTGACACGGTGTGCACTCTGGCCATATGAGACTAAAACCACGCCTCTTAGGGCGTCTCAGCAAGCGGGCGGTCGCGGGGGCCGCCGCGCTGGTGGTCCTGTTCACCTCACTCCTGCTGGTCGGCGCGCAGCCGGCCTCGGCCGCACCCGGTGGTCAGAGCCTGCGGCTGGTCAAGAGCCAATGCATGCAGCGCAACGCCGACGGCAAGCCCACGTTCCAGTGGTGGGGCGCCGGGCCCACGAACGGCACGAAGGCCATGGTGCAGAAGGCGCGCGTGCGCGGGACGATGTTCGTCTGCGTGTACAAGTTCCGGTTCGCGGACAACGACAAGAAGTTCGACTACTGGGGCGCGAGCGTCCAGAGCTACTGGGCCCGCAACGGCGGATCGGCGAACTACCCCGCCAAGGCGCTGCACCAGATCGGGTCGACGCGGACCGCGCAGAAGGCGGTCTTCGACGGGACCGAGTCCTACACCTCCAAGAAGAGCTGTGGCGCCGAGGTGAGTCTGGGCGTCCAGATCGGCATCTTCTCCGCCTCCGCGCCGGTGCAGGCGTGCAAGAGCTACAAGCTCGAGGCCACCCGTGTGTCGGACGCCGCCGGATCCTGGCGGATCCAGAAGATCGGCGGCTGGCGCAAGGTGGAGACCGTCTACTCGCAGATGGTCCCCAGGGGTAAGGTGCCGACGTTCTACGTCGGCGTCACCGTGCCGCGCTACAACCTGGTGTGGCAGGACATTCCGGGGCTCTGGCGGTCGGTGCCGAACTTCACCAGCGTCTCCGCCAAGCTCTGACCCACTGTCCGTTCCGGCCGGCACCGCCCGTGGGCGGTGCCGGCCCTCCCTCACACCGCACTGCCTTACTCCGCGCGGCGCAGGTCGCGGCGAGCCAGGGCCAGCAGCCCGGCGAGTGCGCAGAGCAGCGCGCTGCAGCCGAGCACGGCCTGCGCGGACACCTGTTCCAGCGCGACCGCTCCGATCGCCGCGCCGAGCGGGGACGCGGTGCCCAGCAGGCTCCGCTGCAGCCCGAAGACCCGGCCGTGCTGCGACGGCGGCACCCACCGCTGCAGCGCGGCGGTCTCGATCGACGCGTACGGGCCCCAGACCGCGCCGCCGAGCAGGAACAGGCCGGCGGCGAGCGGGACGTCCTGCACGACGAGGACCGGCAGCATCACCAGGCCCCAGAACAGCGCGCCGAGCGCGTTGACCAGCCCGGGGCGTCGCCGGCCGAGCCGCGGCACCAACGGCAGTGTCGCGATCGCACCCAGGCCGAACACCACCCACAGCAGGCTGTAGATCGCCTCGCCGGAGTCCAGCCGCGCGCGGACGAGCGCGGGCGTGGCCGACTCGAACGGCCCGTACACGAAGTAGTACGCGGTGGACAGCGCGATCAGCGCGGTCACCCGGCCGGGCAGCCGCCCGGCGTGCGGTGCGTCGCGGACGGCCTCCGGTGCGGCCGGGGAGGCGACGGCCGGAAGGCCGCGGGCGAGTACGAGGGCCGCGACCAGCAGGCCGATCGGCACCAGCAGGCTGACCGACGTCCCGAACAGCGCGAGCGCGGGTCCGACCAGCGCGGGGCCCAGGACGAGCGGGGCGTGGTCGCCGAACGCGACGACCGCGTTCGCCCGGCCGAGCGCGTCGTCGGGGACGACGCGGGGCAGCAGCCAGCGCGCACCGGCGTAGCTGGCCGGTGCCAGGCACCCGGTCGCGGCGCCGACCAGCAGGACCGCGATCAGCGGCAGCCGCCCGGTGAGCGCGAGCCCACCCAGGAGCGCCGCGCGTCCGGCGAGGTCGATCAGCATCAGGCGGCGGGCTCCCCAGCGGTCCACCGCTCGTCCGAGCAGGACTCCGGCGGCCAGCGTGGGGAGTCGCAGCGCGAGGATCACCAGCGCGGTCTGCAGGCCCGTCCACCCCTGCGGCCCGGCCACCCACAGCAGGAGCAGCAGGAAGAAGCTGTCCGCCGAGGCGGCCAGGAACGACACCGCGGACAGCCGCCAGGCGACGCCGGGAAGGCGGGCCCGGGGCGCCGCGACGGCCGCCGGCATCACGGCGCGACGCTCAGGTCGACCGGGCAGTTCTGCCCGCAGGCGGCCCACGTGCAGGTGCGGCAGGTGGCGTCGGCCTCGGGGCGGCGGCGCGGGTCCGCGGTCAGCAGCGCGGCGACCGCGTCGACGAACGATGCCCGCTGCTCGGGCGTCAGACCGGAGAGCAGCGAGTCGACGGTCGCGTCGCGCACCCGCTCCCAGGATGCGAGCACGGCCGCGCCCTCCGGGTTCACGTGCAGCGGGACGCCGCGCCCGGTCGAGCGGCCGCGGCGCAGCAGGTTCCGTCCGGCCAGGCGGTCGACGAGGCGCACGGTGCCGGACTGCGTCAGCCCGACCCGCGTGCGCAGCCAATCCACCGAGCACCCGTCGTGCTCGGCGACCAGCGTCAGCGCCGCGAGTTCCCGGGGGTCGAGCCCGGCGTCCTGTGCGGCGGCGCGCACCCGGTCGTGCACGGTGAGGGCGAACGCGACGACGACGTTCCCGGTATGCATGAGTCATACATAGCCGCATTCGCGGCACTCAATCGGGTACCCGGCGGTACCATTTGACCCACCCCGTCCTAGGAGCTTCTGTGCGCGCAGTCCAGATCACCAGCCTCGCCGGTCCGTCCGCGCTCGAGGTGGCCACCATCGACGAGCCGGCCGCCGGCCCGGACTCGGTCGTCGTCGACGTCCACGTCGCCGGCGTGACGTTCCCGGAGGTGCTGCAGAGCCGCGGCGAGTACCAGGTGAAGCCGCCGCTGCCGTTCGTCCCGGGGTCCGAGGTGGCCGGGGTGGTGCGCTCGGCGCCCGAGGGCTCGGGTCTGTCGGCGGGGCAGCGCGTGGCGGCGTTCCCCGGGCTGGGTGGGTTCGCCGAGACCGTCGCGGTGTCCCCGGCGATGGTGTTCCCGCTGCCGGACGCGGTGACGTTCGAGGCCGGGGCGTCGCTGCCGATGAACTACCTGACCGTGCACTTCGGTCTGGTCCGCCGGGGTCAGCTGAAGGCCGGCGACACCGTGCTGGTCCACGGCGCGGCCGGTGGCGTCGGCACCGCGGCGGTGCAACTCGCGTCCGCGCTCGGCGCCCGCGTGATCGCGGTCGTGTCGTCGGACGAGAAGGTCGGCACCGCCAAGGCGGCCGGAGCCGACGAGGTCGTGCTCGCGGACGGCTTCAAGGACGCCGTGAAGGGGCTGACCGGCGGCCGGGGCGTCGACATCGTCGTGGACCCGGTCGGCGGCGATCGCTTCACCGACTCGCTGCGCAGCCTCGCCCGCGAGGGCCGGCTGCTCGTCATCGGGTTCACCGGCGGTGAGATCCCGCAGGTGAAGGTCAACCGCCTGCTGCTCAACAACATCAGCGTGGTCGGAGTCGGGTGGGGCGCGTTCTGGATGCCGCAGCCCTCGTACCTGCAGGAGCAGTGGGCCGACCTGCTGCCGCTGATCGAGGCGGGCAAGCTCGACCCGGTGGTCGGCCGGTCGTTCCCGCTGGAGCGGGCGGTCGACGCACTGCTCGAGCTCGATGAGCGTCGCGCCGCCGGCAAGGTTCTGCTCAGCGTCCGCTGATGTGACCCGGCTCACAGCGGATCGGAGATCCGCAGGCTGGTGATCCGGGACGCCGCCGGGCTGCTCGGGCTGACCGCGCTGGGCGCCGCGACGATCGGCGTGGCGCGGTCCTGGTTCCTGCCGCTGGGGTGGACGCTGCTCGCCGTCGTCCTGCCCGCCCTGGTCACCCTGCGGGACGGTCCGCTGGCGTCGGCCGAGACCTGAACGGGGTGCTCGTGCGGTTCTGTTCCGGCCGCCTGCTCGTTCAGGAGACCAGCGCGTCGGCGTCGTAGTCGTAGAGCCAGGCCTGGGCGTTGAGGGACCAGGCCTGGGAGCCGTCCGCGATCTGCCGGTCGCGTTCCTCCTGGTCCGGCCCGTCCGGCAGGTGGAAGCGGGTCTTGTTGCCCGCCGACATCGCCTGCAACTGCGACGTGCGGGGCAGCCGTACCCGCTCGTACCGGGTGAGGGCACCGGCGACGTCCGCGGGTGACCGGATGTCGCGCAGGCACGCGGCGAGCGCCGCTCCGTCTTCGATGGCCTGCGCGGCGCCCTGCGCCATGAACGGCAGCATCGCGTGGGCGGCGTCGCCGAGGAGCGTGACCCGCCCGACCGACCAGCGCGGCAGCGGCGGCCGGTCGAACAGCGCCCAGACGTACGTCTCGTCGGCCGCGCCGAGCAGGTCGCGCACCTGCGGGTGCCACCCGGCGAACGCGGCGAGCGCGTCGGCGATCTCGCCCCGGTCGGTCCACGACTCCCGGGTCCACTCGTCCTGCTCCACGACCGCGACGAAGTTGACCAGCCGCCTGCCGCTGATGAAGTAGTGCACGAAGTGCCGGCCGGGGCCCATCCAGATCTGCGCGGTCACCTCGAGGCCCAAATGACGCAGCCGCTCGGCGGGCACTACCGCCCGGTACGCGACGCAGCCGGTGAACCGGGCCCGGTCCGGCCCGAACAGCGCCTGGCGCACCGGTGAGTGGATGCCGTCGGCGCCCACCAGGACGTCGGCCCTGGCCCGGCGGCCGTCGGCGAACCGCAGCTCCACCCCGTCGGTGTCCTCGGCGAACCCCGCCAGCCGGTGGGAGAGGAACACCACGCCGGGAGGGAGCGCCGCGGCCAGCGCGTCCAGCAGGTCGGCGCGGTGCATCTGATAGTGCGGAAAGCCGAACGTCGCTTCGAGCGCCTCGGCCAGCGGCGCGCGCAGCAGCGTCCGGCCGTCGTCCCAGCGGCGCTGGTGCCACGCGAGCGGCTTCACGCCGGTCGCCGCGAGCGCCTCGGCCAGTCCGAGCCCGTGCAGGACGCGGGAGGCGTTCGGGCTGACCTGTACCCCGGCGCCGACCTCCGACAGCTGCCCGGCCTGCTCGTACACCCGGACGTCACACCCGGCGCGGACCAGGCAGAGCGCGGCGGTCAGCCCACCGATCCCGCCGCCGACCACCGCCACCGACAACCGCTCGGTCACGACGTCGAACGCTCCAGGCCGACGAGGTCCGCGAGGACCTCGAACGTGTCCAGCGCCTCGACGGCCGCGGCGGCGCGCTGCACGCCGGAGCGCGCGACCTCGCGGGACTGCATCCGCTCACCGGCCCCGGCGGTGGCCACCGCCGCGATGTAGGCCTCCGCGGCCAGCGCCCGGTAGGACGTCCACAGTGTCTCCGGGTTCGCCGCGACCCCGGCGGCGCCGAGCCGCGCGGCGTACCGCTCGACCAAGTCCCGCTCGTGTTTCCGCGCCTCCGGCACCCGCATCGCGGTGACGACGAAGTAGACGACGTCGCGGACGCCCGGCCCGATCGTGGCGACCTGCCAGTCGAGGAAGCCGGGGGTCGGCCCCTCGAAGAACAGGTTGCCCAGATGCGGGTCGCCGTGCGTCAGCGTCTGCGGCTGGGCGGCCCAGTAGGCGTCCACCGCGGGCAGGTTCTCGTACAGGACGCGGCTGCGACGCACGACGTCGGCCGGGATCAGGTCGGTCACCGACGCGGCGGGTTTCGCCAGCCCACGGCGGACGACCGCGCCACCCAGGTAGCCGACGACGGGGGAGCGGAGGCGCAGCGGCCCCAGCGGCGCCAGCTCGCCGGACAGGCGGGGCGACTCCCAGAGCGCGGCGTGCAGGTCGGCGAACGCGTCGACGACGGCTTCGGCCTCCCGGAGGCTGACGTCGTCCCGGACGTCCCGGAACGTCGCACGGCCGGAGAGGTCCTCCAGCACCAGCGCGATGCGTCCGAGCGCCGGGTCGACCCGCACCGCGTGGCAGCCGGGCACCCGGATCGGCACGTGCGGCGCCACCGCCCGGTAGAACAGCGCCTCGCGGGTTCCCAGCCCGACGACGTTCATCATCACGTGCTGCGCGAAGTTGTGCGGCGTCAGCTTGAGGAACACGTGGCTCGGCGCGTCGTGGCCGGGCCGGACGTCGAGCGCGAACCGGGCACGTGCGGCGGTGCCGGAGTCCTCGCTGACCAGGTCGATCGAGCGCAGCGCACCGGAGGGGAGACCGAGCGCGGCCTCGAGCCAGCCGGTCGTGACGCGGCTGCCGCGGTCGGGCAGCCGGCCGCGGACCACCCGGCTCGCCCCGCACCGGGCCACCTCCCGGCCGAGCGTGGCGGCGCAGCGCAGCGCCAACGACGGGTTCACGGGCGGGCGGTCCGGGGCGCGGTCGGAGTGAACGCGACGGGTAACTCCTCGTATCCGCTGACGAACATCGCCGGGCGCAGCGGCGGCTCGGCGGCCCCGGTCAGGTGCAGGTCGGGGAACCGGTCGAGCAGCGCGGTGAAGACCGCCTCCAGCTCCAGCCGCGCGAGCGAGGCGCCGAGGCAGAAGTGGGTGCCGATGCCGAACGCGAGGTGGTTGTTCGGGCTGCGCGTGAGGTCGAACCGGAAGGGGTCGGTGAACACGTCCTCGTCGCGGTTGGCCGACGGGTAGAGCAGCAGGAGCTTCTGCCCCTCGCGCAGCTCGCGGCCGTGCAGCGTCAGGTCGCGGGTCACCGTGCGCGCCATGTTGCGGATCGGGGTGACCCAGCGGAGCATCTCCTCGATCGCGGACGGCAGCAGCGACCGGTCGGCGCGCAGCCGCTCCCAGCGGTCGCGCTCGGCCAGCAGCTGGTACAGGCCTCCGCTGATCACGTGCCGGGTGGTCTCGTCGCCGCCGATCAGCAGCAGCAACGAGTCGAAGTACAGCGCGTTGTCGTCCAGCCGCTCGCCGTCGACCTCGGCGTGGACCAGGGTCCCGATCAGGTCGTCGGTCGGGGTCGCGCGCCGGTCGGCCAGCACACCGGTGAAGTACTCCCGGGACTCGGCCATCGCGGTGGCCATCCGCGCGGTCCGCACCGGGTCCGCGCGCTGCCCCTGCACCGCCATCATGTCGTCGGACCAGCGCAGCAGGTCGTCGTAGTGGTCCGGCCGGACGCCGAGCTGGTCGCCGATCACGATCAGCGGCAGCCACGCCGCCACGGCGGACACGAACTCGCACTCGCCGCGCTCGCAGATCCGGTCGAGCAGCCCGTGGGTGATCTCGTCGATGCGCGGACGCAGGTCGGCGACCCGGCGCGGCGTGAAACCCTTGCTGATCAGCTTCCGGCGCAGCAGGTGCTGCGGGTCGTCCTTGTCGATCATCATCGGGGTCGCCGGGGTCTCCGGCCGGATCCCACCGGCGCTGGAGAACAGCTCCGGGTGCAGCGAGGCGTACTTCACGTCGGCGTACCGGGTGAGCCCCCAGACGCCGCCGTGCGGGTCCCAGTACACCGGGTCGTTGGCCCGCAGCCAGGTGAGGGCCGTGTGCGGGTCCGCGCCCCAGAAGTCGCCGCTGGTCAGCTGGGGTTCTTCCGTCGTGGTCATCCGTGCACCTCGCGGGGGTCGCCGGTGCCGGGAGCATAATCGAGCGACGCCACCGTCCACCCAGGAATCGCAGGGTCGGGACGCGGGAAGCTCTCACCGGAGGACCCGGCGCAGCCCCGCGGCTCCCACCAACACTGCCAGCAGCACCGCCGTCCACGACGCCACCACCCACGGCGGCGGCCCGCCCGCCGCCGCGCCCAGGTAGTCCAACCCGGCCAGGCCGTTCACCACGCACCACCACAGCCCGAGGTACAGCGCCTGGAACAGCCGCGCGGCGCCGCTCACCAGCCCGAGCACCGACGCGAGCGCGGGTACGAACACGGCGCCCGCGACCCAGGCGGCCAGCCCGGCGGCGTCACCGCCGAGCGCCATCCGCAGCGCGGGCCCCGCACCGACGGCGGCCGTGAACACCACGCCGGCGGCCCACGTCGCCGCGATCCTGGTCACCGGCGCCGGGCACGCGTCGAGGAGCGCGTCGACGCCGTGCTCCCGCCCGGCCAGTCCCAGCCGCGACCAGATCAGCACCGGCCAGCCCCAGGCGGCGAGCAGCAGCGCTGCGGCGGTTCGCTCGGGTGCCACCAGCGGTGCCACGACCAGCAGGGCCGCGACCAGCCACCACCACCGGGACACGCCGGCGGTCAGGACGCGCAGCTCGCCCACGACCAGCCGGGGAAACACGATCCGCGCCCGTGCGGCGCCGCGCGGGTAGGCCACCGGCGCGGCGGCGGCGCGCGGCGTCTCGTCCACCTGAAGAACGCGGACCGGACCGCCGGACGCCCGCACCGGGTCGGACCGGCCGAACCAGAGCGCGGGCACCACGGCCACCACGACGGCGAGGAGCGCGAGCAGCGCCCGTTCGCCGACCAGCCCGGCGGTGACCGGGAAGCCGTCCCAGACGAACGTGGCCGGCAGGTCGTCGAGGTACATGAACCCGATCGCGGCGTCGGACGCGCGCAGCCCCTGCGCGGCCATCGTCTCGCGCAGCGACGCCGCGACCGCGGGCGTGCCGAGGCCGCCGAGCGGCGCGGTCGGTGACTGGGCGGCGATGATCGCGACCATCGAGCCCGCGCACCAGACGACGTTGCCGAAGCCGCCGCGGAGCAGCGGAACGGTCTCCCAGAACACGGCCAGCGCCGCGGTCACCGCGAGTACCGGCAGCGTGAACAGCACGAACGGTAGCAGCAGGTCGCCGGGCACGATCGCCAGCGACTCACCGCGCGCCAGCTGGAGGACCAGCGCCGTGACCGCGAGTACCGCGGCCATCGACCCGAGCACCAACAGGTTGCCGAGGAACGTGCCGAGCAGATACGAGTGCGTGCGCAGGCGGGTGACCGCGAGCAGTTCCCGGACTCCGGTGGCCCGGTCCTGCGCCAGCGCGGTCCGCACCACGAAGAACCCGCCGACGGTGAGCCACAGCGCACCGGCCAGCGCGGCGATCGTGCCGGTGTAGGCGCTGTTGTAGACACCCCGGTAGCCGCCGAGGCTGACGATCGTCCAGTGCGAGTCGGTCGCGGGGACCGCCAGGTACCCCAGCCCCACCGCGGCGAGCAGCACGACCGCGTAGGCCGGGCGTCGTCGTCGTTCGCGGAAGCCGGCCAGCGCGACTGCGAGCGCGCTCACCGGGTCACCACGCCCAGGTAGGCGTCCTCGAGGTCCGGATCGACCGGCCGGGCCCGGGAATCCGGCGGCTCGGGAGCCAGCAGGCGGACGCGCACCCCGGACGCGGCCCGGACCAGCCGGGTCACCCGCTGACCGGCCTGGAAACGCGGCACCTCGGCCGGGTCGATCGTCAGCTCCCAGACCTGCCCGGCGACGGCGTCGAGCAGGCGGTCGAGGCCGCCGCGGTGCACCAGGCGCCCGCCGACCAGCACCGCGACGTCGTCGGTGACCGTCTCCAGGTCGGAGACGATGTGCGTGGAGAGCACGACGACGCGGTCGGCCGCCAGGTCGCTGAGCAGTGTGCGGAACCGGACCCGCTCCTGCGGGTCCAGGCCGGCGGTCGGCTCGTCCACGACGACGACGCGCGGGTCGGTGAGTAGCGCCTGCGCGATGCCGACCCGCCGCAGCATGCCGCCGGAGTACCCGCCGAGCGGACGCTTGGCGGCGCCGGTCAGGTTGACCAGCTCCAGCAGCTCCGGGATCCGGATGCGCGCCGACCGCGCGGACAGCCCTTTCACCGCCGCCAGATAGGAGAGGAACTCCCGGGCGGTCAGGTGCGGGTGGACACCGAAGTCCTGCGGCAGGTAGCCCAGCGTCCGCCGCAGCGCGTCCGGGTGGGCGACGACGTCAACGCCGTCGAACAGCACCCGCCCGCCGGTCGGACGCGTCACGGTCGCGGCGATCCGCAGCAGCGACGACTTCCCCGCGCCGTTCGGGCCGAGCAGCCCCAGCACACCGGGCTCGAGCCGCAGCGTCACCGCGTCGACCGCCCGGGTGCGTCCGGAGTAGACCTTGCTGACGTCGAGGAGTTCCAGCATCACGCGGCCTTCCGGACCGAGGCGGTGGTCCCGGTCGCACTGACCGTGCGCGGGCTGGACGGGTCGCTGGGCACCGCGGGGGAGCCCGGTGAGCAGGTGACGCGGTAGGTCTCCGGTCCGGCAGGCAGCGTCACGGCCACCGCGCCGCCCGGCGCGCGGGCGTCCACGCGCTCCGGGGCGCGGCGGAACGTCAGCGCGACGCCCCGGGTGTCGGAGGACGCCGTGACGTCGGGTGACGTCGCGCCGGTGACCGTCACCGCCGCCTCGGCGCGCAGCGTCAGCCGGCCGGACGGCCGCTCCACGGTCAGCCAGCTGCCGTCGACGGTCGCGGTGACCGCGCCGGACGGTTCGACCAGCCGCGTCGGCGCGTCGTTCGTGACGGTCACCGCGGTTCCCGGGGGCACGTGGACGATGTGCCTGCCGCCGCAGTCCGGGACGAACCCGCTGCACGTGACGCGCAGCGTGAGGCGACTCCCGTTCATCGACCAGGCGGCGTTGCCGTCTGCGGTCGCCTTGCCGGTCAGCGTGCGGTCGACGGTCACGCCGCCCGGCTCACCGGTGACCAGGCGCAGGTCGGCACCGCCGCTGTCCACGGTGAGCGCGGTCCCGGGCAGATCGAACGTCCGCTGGTCGGCGGTGGACTCGTTGATCGACCCGAGGTCGGTGCAGGCGGTGACGCTCAGGAGAGCGATGAGTATCAGTGCGGTGGCGGGTCGGGGCACGTGGGCTCCTGTGCTCAGTCCGTCTGGGGTGGATCGAGCACACCACCGTCGCGGCCGGCGGACACGGAGCGTAGCTATCGGACCGGGGTGGAGCTGGCTCTACCCCGCGAGTGGGCCCAGGAGGCTGGGGAGGCCCGGGCGGGCGCGGCTAGCGTTGCCGCCGTGCTACACGCGTTGAGTGATCGCCGGTTCCTGATCAGCGCCTGGCCCTGGCGGGCATGGGCCTTCCTCGTCTCGACGGTGCCGGTGGGGATCGCCGCGGGCATCGCGGTCGGGCTGCTCGGCCTGCCCTGGCTGGTCGTGGCGGATCGGGTGCTCAACGGAGAACAGCTGACGCTGTCCGGATTGCTGCTGGTCCCGGTCGGACTGGTCCTGCTGGGAACGCTCGGCCCGCTGGTCGCCGCGCCTCTGGCCGACGTCGAACGGGTCCGCCTGCGGCTGGTGGACGCCCGGCCGCTGCGGTACTCGCGCGGCGGCTACACCGATGCCGCGACCTGGCGCGCGCTGGGCTACGTGCTGCTCCTCGTGACGGCCGGGCCGGTGGTGTACGGCGGGCTACTGCTGATCGTGCTGGTGGACGTCGTCTGGATCATCGCCCCGGCGGTGGTGGCTGACGGGACGGTGTCGCTCGGGATCGGCACCGCGGCGACGACCCGGGAGGCGGTGCCGTACGCGGTGGCCGGGCTGGTGCTGCTGCCGGGCGTCCCGTACCTGGCCGGGCTCGTCGCCGGGCTGCACGGGGCGGTCGCGCGCGCCCTGCTCGGAACGCCGGAGACCGAGGGCCTGCGCACCGAACTGGGGGAGGTCGCCCGGTCGCGCGCCCGGCTGGTGGACGCGTTCGAGGCCGAACGGCGCCGGATCGAACGGGACCTGCACGACGGCGCGCAGCAGCGGCTCGTCGGTCTCACGCTCCAGCTCGGCCTGGCCCGCGTTCAGCTCGCTGACGGCTCCCCGGAGAGCGCCGCGGTCGCCGACGCCCACGAGCAGGCGAAGGGCCTGATGGTCGAGCTGCGGGAACTCATCCACGGCATCCACCCGCAGGTGCTCGCCGACCTGGGCCTCCCGGAGGCGCTGCGGGACCTGGCCGACCGCGCCCCGATCCCGGTGAGCGTGCGGGCGGAGCTGACCGACCGCCCGGCCGCGCACCTCGAGTCGACCGCGTACTTCATCGTCGCCGAGGCGCTGACGAACGTCGCCAAACACAGCGGGGCCTCGTCCGGGCAGGTGACCGCCGAGCGGTCCGGCGACACGCTCGTCGTCGAGGTGGTCGACGAGGGCGGCGGCGGGGCCGACCCGTCGCGCGGCACCGGGCTGACCGGGCTCGCCGACCGGGTCGCGGTGGTGGGCGGCCGGATCCTGCTGTCCAGTCCGGACGGCGGGCCGACCCGGCTCCGCGTCGAGCTGCCCTGGAGCGACCGGTGAAGGTGGTTCTCGCCGAGGACGGCGTCCTGCTCCGCGAAGGACTGGCCGGCATGCTCGACCGGTACGGCTTCACGGTGGTGGCCGCGGTCGGCGATGCGGACGCTCTGGTGGACGCCGTCGCACGGCACATGCCGCAGCTCGTGGTGACCGACATCCGGATGCCACCGGGCTTCACCGACGAGGGGCTGCGTGCCGCGGTGTCGTTACGCGCGCGGTACCCGGAGCTTGCGGTGGTGGCGCTCAGCCAGTACGTGCAGCACGCGTACGCTGCCGGCCTGCTCGCGTCCGGCGGCGGGCGCGGCGTCGGGTACCTGCTCAAGGACCGGGTCGTCGACGTCGCCGAGTTCGTGGACACGCTGCGCCGGGTCGTCGACGGTGCCACGGTCGTCGACCCGGACGTCGTCCGGAGACTGCTGCGGCGGCGCCGGGACCCGGTGACCCGGCTCTCGGAGCGCGAGCACGAGGTGCTCGGCCTCATCGCCGAGGGCCACTCCAACGCGGCGATCGCCCGGCGCCTGTTCCTGTCCGAGGCCGCGGTCGGCAAACACGTCGGGAACGTGCTGGCCAAGCTCGATCTGCCGCCGACCGCGGACTCCAATCGGCGGGTGCTCGCGGTCCTGACGTACCTGCGCAGCGTGGCGCAAGGGGAGTGACAGGAGTGGACTAGGCTTCCGGCCGTGCACCGGCCGCCCGACGTCCCTGGATACGTCATCCGCGATGTGCTCGGTTCCGGTGGCTGCGCCACCGTCTACCTGGCCACCCAAACGGTCGTCGGACGCGACGTCGCGGTGAAGATCGACAACCGGACGCTCACCACGGACCGGGACCGGCGCCGGTTCTACCGCGAGGTCAACGCCGCCGGGCGCCTGTCCGACCACCCGCACGTCATCGGCCTGTACGACGCGGGCACGCTGCCGGACGGGCGTCCGTTCCTGGTGATGGAGCTGTGCCCCGGCGGGTCGCTGGCCACCGTGCTGCGCGCCCGGGGCGGGTTACCGCCGGACGAGGTGCACGACATGGGTGTGAAACTGGCGGACGCGCTGGGCGCCGCGCACGGCATCGGCGTGCTGCACCGCGACCTCAAGCCGGGCAACATCCTGGTCAACCGGTACGGGATGGTGGGGCTCGCGGACTTCGGGCTGGCGTCGATCATCACCGCGGACACCGAACAGTCCGCGACGCTGGAGTCGCTCACCCCCGCGTACGCGCCACCGGAGGCGTTCGCGCTGGCCGAGCCCGCGCCGACCGCCGACGTGTACTCGTTCGGCGCGACGCTCTACGCGTTGCTGAACGGGCGGCCGGCGCGGTTCCCGGACACCGGGTCGCCGAGCCTCTACACGATCATGCAGATGCACACCGAGCCGCTGCCGCCGCTGCCGTGGGTGCCGCCGGCGTTGATGGCCGTGATCGAGCGGGCGATGGCCCCGGAGCCGTCGGATCGGTACGTGGACGGCGTCGCGATGCGCGATGCGCTGGCCCGGACGCCGCTGGGCGCGACGACCGGCGAGGTGTTCCACACCGGCGGCCGCATCGCGGACGGCCCGCCCGGGAGCCCGCCGCCCGAGCGCGGGCCGGGCGGCGCGGCGCCGTCCGGAGGGTTCGGGGCGCCGGTTTCGCCGGCGGTCTCGCGGTCGCCGCGGAACGGGGCGCCGCAGGCCGGGCAGTACGGCGGGGCGAACGCGGGGGCAGCGCACGCGGGGGCGGCCCACGGAGGTTTGTCGCACGGAGGTTTGTCGCACGGAGGTTTGTCGCACGGGGAGTCGCCGCATGTGGGGGCGGCGCATGGGGGGCAGCCGTACGGCGCTTCTCAGTCGGGGCCGCAGGCCTTCGCGCACGGGGCGCCGCCGCACGCGGGGCCGCACGGGTTACACGGGTCGCAGGGGTTGCACGGGTCGCAGGGGTTGCACGGGTCGCAGGGGTTGCACGGGGTTCCGGGACAGCAGGTGGCCGGGGCGGGCGGCGGCAGCGGCGGCGCCTCGCAGCGGAGCATCGCGCTGATCGCGGCAGCGGCCGTGGTGCTCGTCGCGCTGATCGCCGGTGTGGCGTGGGTGCTCGGCCCGTGGGGCGACTCCACGACGGGCGAGCGCACCCTCGCCACCCAGGAGTCCGACGCCGGCGACACCGTTCGCGGCTCGAAGGATTCCGGCGACTCGAAGGAGTCCGCGACCAGCGTCGATGGCGTCGAGTACGGCGTCGAGACCACGACGACCGACTGCCCGGCCGCCGACCAGGGCGGCCGTTGCATCGTCGAGCCGGAGTGCTGGTCGGGGATGGTCGTCATCGTCGGTCAGGTGACGATCGAGCGCCTGTCCTGCGACGACCTGCACCGCTGGGAGACGTTCGCGGTGGCGCCGCTGCCCCAGGACGCGCTGACGTCGAACCAGAAGACGCTCGCCGCGCACCCGGACGTCCGCAAGCTGTGCACCACCGAGCTCATGACCGCCTCGCTGCGGTCCGGCGCCCCCTCGATCCCGGCCGCGGAGTGGCAGGTGGACGTCCTCCCGCCGAGCGAGCAGGCGTTCGCCGACGGCGCCAGGGTGTACCGCTGCGTCGCCGCGGTCATCAGCCCGGACACCGAGGGCAGCACCGGCACCGCGTTCACCGGCTAAATCCGCGCGGAACGCCCCCATGCGCAGACCGCCGGCTTCGGGTGACCTCAGCCGCCGTCCGGCGCCCCGGGACTCACTACGCCGTTCTCGTAGGCGTACACGACGGCTTGGACGCGGTCGCGGAGATCGAGCTTCGTCAGGACCCGGCTGACGTGGGTCTTCGCGGTGGCCTCGGAGATGTGCAGCCGACCGGCGATCTCGGTGTTGCTGCGGCCGGCGGCGAGCTCGCGCAGCACGTCGAGTTCCCGCTCGGTGAGCGTCGCGGCGAGACGTTCGGCCGCGCGGTGGGAGGGCGGCACCCGCAGGAAGCGGCTGATCAGGCGCCGGGTGACGGCCGGTGCGAGCAGCTCCTCGCCACCGGCGACCGTCCGGACCGCCTCCGCGAGCTGGCCCGGCGGGGCGTCCTTGAGGAGGAATCCGCCCGCGCCGGCCCGCAGCGCCTCGTAGACGTACTCGTCCAGGTCGAACGTGGTGAGCACGAGGACGCGCGGTGCGTCCGGTGCGCGGCGGATCCGGCGGGTGGCGTCGATACCGTTCACGCCGGGCATCCGGATGTCCATCACGACGACCTCGGGACGCAGCCGCTCGGCGGCCGCGATCGCCGCGGCACCGTCGGCGACCGCGTCGATCACCTCGATGTCCGGCTGCGCACCGAGCATGCCGCTCAGCCCGGATCGGATCAGCGCGTGGTCGTCGGCGATCACGACCCGGATCGGCGCACCGCCCCCGACCCCCACCTCCTGCCCGCCCCCGGCGCCGCGCCCGGCGGCAGGCCCGTTCGCGCCGCGCCCGGCGGCAGGCCCGTTCGCGCCGCGCCCCGCGGCAGGCCCGTTCGCGCCGCGACCGGCGGCAGGCCCGGCCACGCCGCGACCCGCGGCTGCATCGTCACCCGTGGACGGCGTGCTCATGCCGTCACCCGGGGTAACCGTGCCCGGACGGCGAAGCGGGAGCCGTCGACGCCGGCCTGCAGCGACCCACCGTAGAGGCGCGCCCGCTCCCGCATCCCCACCAACCCGCGCCCGGTGCCGTCCCGGCCGGAACCGGCGGCGTCGCTGCTGTAGGTGTTCGCGACGTCGATCGTGATCTCCTCCCGGTCGTAGCCGATGCGGACCTCGGTGGACGCCGTTCCCGCGTGCCGGCGGACGTTGGTCAGCGCCTCCTGGATGATCCGGTACGCCGCCAGGTCGACCCCCGCCGGGACGTCGCCCCGGGCGCCGTCCACCGTCAGCGAAACCGGTAACCCGGCCGCTCGCAGCTCCGCCACCAGCTCGGGGACGCGCTCGAGCGTCGGCTGCGGCGCCAGCTCGGCGGCGTCCGGCTCGGAAGCGTCCTGCCTTGTCACGTCGAGCACGTGTCGCATCTCCGCCAGCGCCTCACGGGCGGTCTGCCGTGCCGCGGCGATGTGCGCGCGGGCGACGTCCGGATCTGCTTCGATCAGCGATTCGGCCGCACCGGCCTGCACCGCGACGATCGACAGCGAGTGCGCGACGACGTCGTGGATCTCCCTGGCGATCCTGGCTCGCTCGACGGCCACCGCTTCCTCGGCGCGCTGTGCCGACTCCGAGCGTGCCGCCGTGGCCTGCGTCATCCGGAGCCGGACGAGCCAGCCGCCCACCCCGGCGCCGGCCACGAAGAACCCCAGGATGAAGAACTGTCCGACGGTGATCGGACCCTCGTAGTACCCCAGCGGCAGCGCCGCGATCATTACCGCGACGGTCGTGCACCCGGCGAGCAAGGCGCCCCACCACACCCGCGCGTAGACCGCCGCGGAGTACGTCGCCACCAGCAGGCTCGGGAACGGGAACGTGCTCTCCTCCAGGCCCGGCAGGTACTGCACCCGCACCCAGAGCACCAGGACGAGGACCGCGACCACCGCCAGCGGCGCCCGGCGGCGAGCCACCAGCGGGACGGTCACCGCGACCGCGAACAGCAGCCGCTGCCCGGTCGACCCGGGCCCGGCGGCCGCGAGCGCTTCGATGACCGCCCACACCAGCAGCAGCCCAGCGGGCGCGAGGTCGGTGAGGAGGTGGGGCACGGACCTCACCTGGGGTTTCACGTCCGCAGGCTAACGAGTCGCCGGGCTACCCGGCATCCGCCCCGGGGTGTACGGGCGTCCTCCGTGCGCGGTACCACCGCGCCCCCGCCGGCCGACGACCGGAGCCGGACGCCCGGCTTACGGTCCCGGCCATGACATCTTCTTCGACGCCGGCCCCATCACCCCGAGAGGTGCCGGCCCCGTCACCCCGAGTGGGAGGGCCTTCGCAGCTCGCGGGCCTGGCCGCGGGGCTCGGTGCGGTCGCGTCCGCGATCGCCGGCGCCATCCAGGCGACCCGGCCGACCGACACCGACCCGCTGATCGACGGCGGTGAGCACGTCGGGCTGACGCTCGTCGCGCTCGCGCTCGTGCTGTGGATCCCGGGTTATCTGCGCCTCACCGACGGAACGTCCCGGGTGGGACGGGCCGGCGGGGTGGCCGCCGCGATCGGCTGCGCGCTGCTGGCGTTCGGGATGACCGCGACGAACCTGCACGGACAGGACTACAGCTGGTTCCCGGCGGTGGCGGTTCCCGCGAACCTGCTCTGGCTGGTGGGCTCGATCCTGCTCGCGGTCGGCACCTGGCGGGCCCGGACGCTGCCCAAGCCGCTGGCCGCCGCGTTGCCGGTCATCTGGCTCACCTCGATCATCCTGTCCCAGCTCGGCGGCAACCTCATCGCCGGAGCGCTCTGGGGCGTGCTCGCGTATCGGATGGCCACGGCCCGGGACCGGGTGGCCGCACAACGCCTCGGCTGAGCGTCCACATTTATTGTCTTTTTTGCGACGCGCAGTGGCGCATCGCGCCCGGACCCCGCACCCTCGGCGGCGTCGCTGGCCCCAGCGGCATTCACGGGGAAACGGGGAATTATGTCCATGAGGACCAGACGTGTCATGGTCGGGGCGGTGGCGCTGCTCGGGGTGACCGCGGCTTGTGCCGGTGGCGAGGACACCGTGGCGTCGCCCGGCACGCCGCCGAGCAGCACGGACGAGCGGGCTCCGGGCGCCGGTGCGAGCGAGACCTGGCTCGTGCCCTACGTCGGCACCTGGACCGGGCACGGCAGGCAGCTGGTCGTCCGCGCTGACGGGTCCGGGACGATGGGCGGCCGGACCTATGTGGCCTGCGCGAGCGACGACGCGCCGCGGAACCCGGGCGTGCCGTGCGAACCGAGCGGTGGCCACCCGTCGGACGTTTCGCGGCAGTCGGTGCAGGTCACGGTGACCAAACGCAAGCCGGGCGTCCACCTGACGATCGTCCGGACCAACGACGTGAACCGTGCGGTCGGCACGTACCGCACCGTGCTCTCGCACGCGGGCAACGTGCTGACCGTGACGCTGGGGGAGGGGACGCTGGGGGAGGGCCGGAACGTGACGTTCTGCGCGTCCGATCTGGACGATGCGACGTCGCGAGACGTCTGCGGCTGAGCTGACGTGCCGTTTTGCCGCTTCTGAAACGGTTTGGATAGCCGGGAATGCTGCGGTTGGTGGGGTTGCGCTGGCACACTCGCGACCCCGCCACCTCAGTAGGAGGCTCCCGTGCCGTTCGGTCGTCCCTCCCTCCGTCGCGCGGCCGTCGCGACGACCGGCGCAGCGCTGGCCGCGATGCTCGCGGTTCCGGGCGGCGTCGCCGTCGCGGCGCCGACCGCCACCCGCCTGCCGGTTCCCGCCGGAACGACGAACGCCGACGTCTCCGATATCAACAACGCGGGTGTCGCGGTGGGCGCCGCCGAGGTCGACGGTGTGTCTCGCGCGCTCCGCTGGCCGGGCACCGGGTTCACCGCGCTGCCCGGGACCGCCGAGTACCCCTCGACGTTCGCGTCCCGGATCACCGACGCGGGTCAGATCGTCGGCACCGCCACGTCCGCCGACGGCACGCAGCGGACGGTCCGCCGCTGGCTGCCGGACGGCACGGCCGCCGACTGCGCGCTCTCGGGGGCGTTCCCGCTCGGTGTCGTCGACCTCAACGAGCGCGGCGATGCGCTGGTGAGCGGGCTGACCGGGCCGCGCCGGTTCACCGCGCTGGTCTGCCGACCAGACGGAACCAGCGTGCTGACCGGTCTGTGGACCGCGTCCGCGATCGGTGACGACGGACGGGTGGCGGGCGCGCTGAGCGGAACCGTCCAGAACAACTTCAACTTCGTGCCCGCGGTGGTGGCTGCCGACGGCACGCTGACCCGGCTGCCGGTGCCCGCCGGCCAGTCCGGCGTCGCCTATGACGTCGGGCCGCTGGGCGCGGTCGTCGGCGCACTGGGCAGCATCAGCCTCGCGACCGGCATCCCGGTGTTCGTCCCGCGGGTCGCGGTCGTCTGGGTCGGCGGCCGGACCGTCGAACTGGGCACGCTGGGCGGAGACACCAGCCGTCCGGCCGACACCGGCCGCGCGGTGTCCCGCACCGGCGACATCGTCGGCACCAGCACCACCGCGGCGGGGGAGACGCACGCGTTCCTGTGGCGCGCGGGTCGGCTGACCGATCTGGGCACGCTGGGCGGGCCCAGCAGCACGCCGACCGCGGTCAACGACCGGGGCCAGGTCGTCGGGTTCAGCACAACCCGCTCGGGCGCGCAGCACGCGTTCCTCTGGAGCGGTGGCCGGATGGTCGACCTCGGCGCGCCCGGAGGCGCCACCAGCACCGCCCGCGACGTCAACAACGCCGGTCAGGTCGTCGGAACCGTGACGACGTCCGGCGGCCAGCGTCACGCGGTCCGCTGGACGGGCCGATAGACACTGGACGGTCCGATAGACACTGGGGGCATGTACCTCATCAAGGAGCGTTTCTTCGACATCGGCGACGACTACGACATCACCGATGAGGCCGGTCGGAAGGTACTGCACGTCGACGGGAAGGTGCTGAGCCTGCGCAACCGGCTGGTGATCGAGGACCCGTCCGGACGCGAGGTGGCGTCCGTGCACCGCCACCTCGTCTCGATCCGCCCGACCTACGAGGTGCGGATCGGGGGCGAGAAGGCGGCCGAGGTCCGCAAGAAGCTGTTCACGCCGTTCCGCGAGCGCTTCACGATCGACGTCCCGGGCCCGGACGACCTGGAGATGACCGGAAACCTCTTCGACCACGAGTTCGTCATCGAACGCGGCGGCCGGGAGGTCGCCGCGGTGTCCAAGCGGTGGGTCTCGATCCGGGACACCTACGCGGTGAACATCGCGCCCGGCGAGAACGACCTGCTGATCCTGGCCGGTGTCCTCGCGCTCGAACTGGCGCTGTCCCGTAAGGATGACTAAAGGTTCAGCCGACGAGGACGGGCGGGCTTGACTCCTCCGGTTCAGTGGTGTCCGCAGTAGACGCAAAAGCGCGGATACACCCGAGAGGAACCTATGCCTACCCGTCGTACGGTCCTTGCCACCGCCGCCGGAGTGCTGGCCGGATTACCCGTCCTCGGCTCGGCGTCCGCGAGCCTCGCGGCACCCGTTCCGGCGGCGGGGTCGCCGATCCCGGACACGCTGGCCAGCCGGATCGCGGTGGGCGCCCGCCGCAAGGCCGACGAGGCCAGGTTCCCGCTCACCCATCTCGCGGTGGGCTGGACCGGCGCAGCGGAGGGCGCCGCCGTCCGGATCCGCACCGCCAAGGGGTGGGGCGACTGGCGTCCGCTGCACGGCTGTGACGGCGGCCGCGATGGCCGCGCGACCGCACGCCGGGCGCTGCTCTCGGTCCCCGGCGGCGTCGGTTACGAGGTGCAGCTGCCCGGCGCCGGAACCGTGACCGAGCTGAACACCGTCGACGGGCCGACCCGCACCACGGCCGCCGCGACCGGTTCGTCCACGCCGCTCTCCACCCGGACGGTCGGCCGCCCGTACCTGAGCCGGGCCGCCTGGGGCGCGGACGAGTCGCTGCGCTTCACCGAGGACGGGACCGAGCGGTTCCCGGCCGCCTACTTCCCGGTGCAGACGGTCACCGTGCACCATTCGGCCGGGATCAACGACGACCCGGACCCGGCCGCGACGATGCGCGCGATCTACTACGACCAGACGATCACCCGCGACTTCGGTGACTTCGGCTACCACCTGGCGATCGACGAGGACGGCCGGGTCTACGAGGGGCGCTGGTCGGGCACCGACCGGTTCCCCGTCTACGGTGGTGCGCTCGGGCCGAACGGCCGGCCGCAGATGAACAACGCCGCACACGTCGGCGGGTTCAACGCCGGCAACGTGGGCGTCGTGCTGCTCGGCGACTTCACCAGCAGGCAGCCCACCGCCGCCGCCCGGCAGTCGCTGGTCGGGGTGCTGGCGGCGATCGTGGCGCTCGGCGGCCTCGACCCGCTGGGCACCACGAACTACGTCAACCCGATCAGCGGCTCGACGAGGACCGTGCCGACGATCCCGGGCCACCGCGACTGGGCGGCGACGCTCTGCCCCGGTGACCTGTTCTACCCGGAGCTGCCCGGGGTGCGGCAGGACGTCGCCGACCTGATCGGCTGAGCCCTTCGCTCGACGCCCGGTGCTCACGGGTTGATCAGCCGGAGCAGCGCCGCGTCCTGGTCCGGGCCGTACTTCGCGGCGTAGAGGGCCAGGGCACGCTCCCGGGTCTCCGGGCTCGCGTCGGCCAGCACGTACCGCTCGTCACCGCGTCCGCACACCGTCACGTCGTGCGCGGGCCCGACCGCGTGCGGGCCGACGTCGACCCAGTGCTCGCCGTCGTGGAGCACGTACCGAAGGTCGTGCTCCACGACCTCGCCGGGCGCGGTGAACCGCAGGCACATCGTGTAGTGCTCCGCGATGCCCTGCAGACCGGCGCTGTCCCACCGGTTGGCGAACGCCTCGAGGGCGAGCTCGCCGAGATCACCGCGGACGCGGACCTCCCGCTGGGAGTTCTCGCTGACCCGCCGGTCGCGGAAGAGCCCGTAGGAGAGCCAGTCGTCGACCCGATAGATGGCGTGTGCGGGTCCGAAAGCGCTGATTCGGACGCCGAACAGCTCCGCATTCCGGGACGGTAACTCCGCAGTGAGCTCCGCGAGCTGCTCGATGTTCTGGCGCATCGCGGTCACGGCGTCGGTGGGGGCGACCTGCCGTGCGCGTTCCGCGGCATCCGGGCACGACGGGTCGGTGAGCAGGATCCGGAACCGCACACCGCGGTCCAGCGCCGCGCGGACCGCGGTGACGAACGCCTGCCGGTGCGGTGGTTCGAGGAGCCCGGTCCAGTACTTCCAGAGGTCGACGCGGTCCTCGGCCTTATTGATGCGGCGGATGACGTCGCGGTAGTCGAGGCGGTTGCGCCACCGCACCGCGTTCCGGTTGAGCGAGAGCACCAGCGGCTGCAGCACGAGCACCGCGAGCACCAGGTCGATGAGGTTCGACCCGATGCTGATCCGCAGCTCGGTCGCGAAACCCTCGACGTGCCGGACCGGGTAGAGCAGGACGAACCCGCTGAACAGCAGCAACGCGCCGACCAGCACGTAGACGTACGAGAGCCAGTACCTGCGCCGCGGCATGGGCCCATCGTCGCAGTCCACATGCGAGACAGCCAGCCGCGCGGGTCCCCCCGAACCGGGCATTTTTGCTTACTGACATACTTCCTGCACCGATGTGTTACAGGTCGGACCTGGAAGGAACAACCATGCTCCTCCGCGCCTCCGCCTCCGGCGTCATCCTCGACGCTCCGCGGGACTTCACCACGCTCTCGCTCATCCTCGAAGGCCCCACTGCCGAGGCCGAAGCCGCCCGGGTGGGGCGGTGGGCCGACCGGGATCACCTTGTCGTGCCCGCCGAGACGCTCGTCGAGCTGGCCGGGCCGGTGGTCACGGAGATCGGCTGGCGGGACGGGTTCGACACGATGATCGGCCACGCCACCCGCAAGGGATGGGTGGACGAGAACGGCGGTGTCCGGATCCACGTCGAGCAGCGCTGACCGGTAGCGCCCGGTGCCGCTGACGTACCTGGCTCACCAGGTACCGGTCTTCGCGCTGAAGCTCGGACGCCCGCGGTGGTTCGACGGCACGGCGCTCGCGCTGGGCTCGATGGCGCCCGACTGGTCCTATGCCCTGGAGGGGTCCCGCTTCGCGGTCGATTTCCACGGGCCGGTGAACGTGCTCCGGGCCGTGCCGGTCGCGGTGGTCGCGGCCATAGTGCTGAGGCGGGTCGCGCCGACGGTCGCGGGCTACCTGCCCTCGCTGCCCAGCCTGCCGCTGCGGCGCCTCGGTGCGATCGGCTCCCGGCGTCCGCCGCTGCTGATGACCGTGGTCAGCGCGCTGATCGGGGCACTCACCCACGTATTCTGGGACTCGTTCACGCACGCTGGCCGCTGGGGCGCGCGGACCGTGCCGTGGCTCCGCGAGACGCACGACGTGCTCGGATACACCGCGACCGGCGCGAAACTCGCACAGCAGAGCAGCACCCTGCTCGGGGCCGTGCTCGGCCTCGTCCTGCTCGGGATGCTGTTGCGCCGCCTGCCGGAGGGCGGCGAGCCCGGGCCGGCGCCGGGGCGCTTCTGGGCCGCGGTCGCGGCCGGGACCCTCGCCGGCGCGGTATGGGGCTACGACGCCGGGACGTTCGTGGCCGGTGCGGTGATCCGGTGCAGCCTCGGTATCGCGGCCGGGGTGGTGTTGGGGGCGCTGATAGCGCAGCGCGGTCGGGTCCGGTCCGCGGTGCACTGACGCGCTCGCCCGCCCGCCCGCGCGGCGTGGCCCGGGGTGCGCAGGGCGCGACGTGGCCCGGGGTGCGCAGGGCGCGACGTGGCTCGGGGTGCCCGCTGCGGGGCGCGACGTGGCCCGGGGTGCCCGCTGCGGGGCGCGGCGCGGCCCCGCGCGAGGTGCGCTGACGCGCGTCCGCCATCGCGTGGGGACCCAGGGGTGCGGCGCGGCCGCGCGCGAGGGCGCGCTGATGCGTCCGCATGCCCGCGGAGGGCCGGCGGTGCGCGGCGCGGCTGGGGTGCACCCGTGCGCCCGCAGCGGCGTGGCCCGCGTCCTAGGGCCGCGTTCTTAGACGTCCAGGGGGCGGCGGGCCAGGGCCAGCGCGAGATCGACCGCACTGTCGACGACCGCGTCGAGGTCGGTGCCGAGCAGTCCGTCGGCCCACTGCTGGGCCAGTTCGGTCATCGCGCCGGTGAACATCGTCGCGGCGACCAGCACCGGCAGCGACGGGCTGTGGACGCCGCTCATCGCGATCAGCCCCTCCAGCAGGCTCGTCTCCGCGGCCCGGCGGCGCGCGGCCAGCGACTCGGCCACCGCGAACAGCACACGACCGCGGCGAGGATCGTCGCTGATGAACTGCAGGACGCTGCGGATGCCGGCGCGCGTCCGCGCCTCGGTGCCCGGCCCGGCGTCCGCCAGCGCGCCGGCCAGGACGTCGCCGAGCGCGGCGGCCTGCTCGTCGTAGACCGCGGCCAACAGCTCCCCGGTGTCGGCGAAGCTCTCGTAGAAGTAGCGCGTATGCAGCTCCGCGCTCCGGCACACGGCCCGGACCGTCAGCGCGCCTTCGCCGTCCTCGCCGAACAGGCGGAAACCCGCCTGCACGAGCATCGCGCGGCGTTCGGCCTTCCGGCCCGCCGCGGGCACGCCGGCCCATCGGGTGGGGACGTTCGGCATGCCGCCAACCGTAGCAAGTCTGGACACAGTCGTAACCAGGTGGCTAGTCTGGCTACGGTCGTATCCAGAAGGTGAGGACACCGATGGGCAACCTGGTCGCGGAGCGGTTCGAGCGCTCGTTCGACGCCGACATCCGGTCGAAGTTCTTCCGCGGGATGGAGTTCCGCGAGCCCGAAGGCGACCCGGGGTGGTTCGGCCCGGACAGCGCGGTCTGGTACGTCCACTCGCACCTGCCGACGCTGATCCTCGGCCTGGTCGCCGCCGCGTACATCGAAGGGCTCGACCCGAGCATCAGCTGGATGGGGTACGACCACTCGCGGCTGGTCGAACGGGTGGACGGGGTGCCCACCGGCAACGTCGACCCGGAGGGCGCCGCCGTCCGGCTCGGCCACTCGGTCGCGTTCTTCATCGGCACCGCCTACGGCACCACCCGCACCGCGGAGAACCTGGCCCGCACCGTGCGCGCGATGCACCACACGGTCAAGGGCGTCCGGCCGGACGGCCTGCCCTACGACGCCGACGACCCCGACTGGCTGCGGTGGAACTATGCGACCGTGGTGTGGGGCCTGGCCACCGCACACGAGCGTTACCACCGCACTCCGCTGCGCGGCGACGACCTCGAGCGCTACTACCGCGAGTTCGTCCGGGTCGGTGAGGCACTCGGCGGCACCGACCTGCCCGCCACCAAGGGCGAGGTGGCCGAGTGCCTGGAGTCCTACCTCCCGCGCCTGGCCGTGACGCCGATCAAGGCGTTCGGCACCGGCCCGAACCTCCGCGACAGCAAGGTTCCGCCGTGGCAGCCCGGCAGCGCGTTCATGGACTGGGCGGCCCGCGACATGCTCCCGCGCTGGGCGCAGAAGCTGGCGCTCTACCAGCCGCCGAACCGCGTGACGCTGCGCGCCCGCCGGTCGGCCCTGTGGCTGGCGGTCAACGGCCTGCACCGCGCGACCGGTCCGTTACCGGAGTTCCGCGCCGCGCAGGCCCGGGTGGCCGGCGGTACCACGGCCCCGGTTGCTGTCACCGCACCGACCGGCCCCGATCCGGCGCTGACCAGGGCCGAGGTTGAAGCGGCCACCCTGGCCGACCCGGCGGCCCCAACCGCTGCCCGTCCCGAGGGCGCGGTCCCGACTGCTGCCCGCCTGGAGGCGGCCGTCCCGGTCGAGCCGGCCGCCCAGCCCGAGCGGGCCGCCGCTCAGGCCTAGTCGGTCGTCCGTGTCCGTGCGGCCGGCCGGACTGCGCCCGTGCCCGGTCGGGTCGGGCCGCCGCTAGGCCGAGCCGGCCGTCGCTGGCCGGGCGGCTGGTCAGTAGGTCGCGATCACTTCGTCCGCGAAGCGGCGGGCCGCGTCGATCATGCCGGCCCGGTCGTCCAGCGGGACGCCGTACTGCCACCAGGGCGCGGCCTGGCACTCGGTGACCCCGGCCTCCTCCAGACGCCGGTAGTCGTCCCGGCTGACGTCACCGACCGGCCCGGCGATGATTTCGAACGGCTCGTCGTCCCGGCCGTACTCGGCGCGGAGCGCCGCGAGCCGTTCGCAGGCCGCGATGATCTTGTTCGGCGAGGTGTTCACCGAGATCCAGCCGTCGCCGATGCGAGCGGTGCGGGCCAGCGCCGGTTCGCTGTGCCCACCGACGAAGATCCGCACCGGCCGGGTCGGCGCGGGGGAGATCATCAGCCGGTCGAAGTCATAGTGGCGCCCGTGGTACTCCACCCACTCCGGTCCCTTGCCCGCGCACACCGCCTTGATGATCTCGATCGCCTCGTCGGTGCGAGCCCCGCGCGTGCGCATCTCGGTGTGGGTGAACCGGAACTCCTCCGGAATCCACGACAGCCCGACGCCGAACGCGAACCGGTTGTCCGACATCACCGCGATCGACGCCACCTGCTTGGCCGTCAGCAGCGGGTCACGCAGGGGGAGTTTGTAGACGTTGGTGTGGAACTCGAGCTGGGTGGTGACGGCCGCCATCGCAGGAATCGCCACGAACGGATCGATGAACTCGGTCTCCGCCGGCCAGAACCGGCTGCCGTCCTTCGTGTACGGATACTTGGCCGACACCTGTTCCGGGTAGAACACCGAGTCGGGGAGGGCGAGCGAGTTGTAGCCGTTTTCTTCGGCTGCGCGAGCGAGGTCGAGAAGCTGTCCGGCCGGAACTAGCGCCGCTGCCAGTGTCCATTTCACGGGCGATGACGTTACCGGCTCGACGCGGCGTTTTGGAACGTGTTCTAGAACCTACCGGCTGCGGCGAACGGTGCGCACGCCGTACACCAACGTCGCGACGACGATCAGCGCGCCGATCAACTGCAGCCCCGGCGAGTCGTCGGCCTCGCCGTGCACGACCCCGAACACGCCGACCGCAATCGCGAGCGCGCCCACCAAGGCAAGGAAAAACAGCTTCATAACGCTTCCTCTCCGTCTTCGACCCACTCGAGGAGGTCGCCCGGCTGACAGCCGAGCACCCGGCACATCGCTTCCAACGTGCTGAACCGCACCGCTTTCGCGCGGCCGTTCTTCAGCACCGCCACGTTCGCGGGGGTGAGGCCGACGCGTTCGGCGAACTCCCCGACGCTCATCTTCCGTTTCGCCAACTCGACGTCGATGCGGACGACGATGGGCATCAGATCACCGCTTGCATGTCGGTGTGCAGGTTCGTGGCCTGCCGCAGCAGCGCCCGCATGACGACCATCAGCAACCCGACGACCGCGACACCCACCAGCAGGAGGAACAACAGCAGCGGCAGGCCGGGGTCATTCGCGTTGAACCCGACGTAGAGGAATACGCCCAGCAGCACGACCCAGCCTGCGGCGATCGCGCCGAGGATCGCGTTCACCCAGGTGAACGAGTCCTCGCTGAAGATCCTCCCGTGCTTGACCCGGGTGAGCAGCATCCAGGTCGCCACGATCACCACCTGGACGCACAGCAGCCAGAACGCTGACACGATCGTCGCCGGCCAGCGCAGGTAGGCGAAGTCCGGGTCTTCCTTCGCCATGTGCGCGAACTGTCCGGGCAGCGAAAAGGTCTGAAACATGACCAGGATGCCGAACAGGACGACGAGGAAGACTCGAAGCGCCGCCACCGCTCGTTGCTCAGTGAACATGCATCGACTATCGCTAGACACCTATCGAAAGTCAATAGGTCACGCGGCTAGGGGGTGCGGCCCCGGGGCTGGTCGGTGTGCGGGTGCCCTGCTCGGGCGGCGCGTTGGTTGGTCGTACCCTCGCGGCGTGACGGACGAAGACGCTGCGCAGAACGTCATCGAACGCCTACTCCTGGCCCTGGCAGCGCAACTGGACTCGTCGGAAAATCCGGTTCTGGCGACTGGTGCGGCCGAGGCGCTCGCTGACCTGAGCAGGTCCGAGGCGGAGACGATCTTCGGCCAGGCGGGCCTTCTCGTTCACTACGGCGCGGACACCGGACCGCTCGAGACCCTCATTCGCGCGATGTCGGCCGTCCAACGCGACGAGGCGCCAGAGGATGCCGTGGTCAAGCCGGGCGACGAAGTGCGACTCGTGGGCGAGCTGCCCGAGAGCCTCAGCGGGTACGGCGAAGCATGGCTGCGCGAGACCGTGTTCGTGGTCCGCCACGTCGGCAGGGGGCCGACGGTCGCCGTGCAGTCGGACCTAGCGCAGGACTACATGATCGCGACGGTGCCGGCCGCTGCCGTGGAGCGCTTCGCTCGCTGAAGCGCGGTGAACCGGTTCGCAACAGCCTTGAACGCCCGCGCGCAGAGGGCGGCGCTTGCTCCCGCGGGTCTGGCAGGAGTTCTGAGCAGCACGAGTGCCCCGGAACGCATCTCGCGTTCCGGGTTGCTCGGTGCTGGGCCCCTGATCAGGGTGGGTCGAGGATGGTGCCGTCGGGTCGGCGGATGGTGAGTTCTTGTCCGTCGAGTTGGAGGGTCCAGCCTTCGTCGTGGACGCGGTGGTGATGGAAGCCGCACAGGAGGATGAGGTTGTTCATGTCGGTTGGTCCGCCGTGGGTCCAGGGGATGATGTGGTGGGCTTGGGTCCAGTGGGGTGGGCGGGTGCAGTAGTGGAATCGGCAGCCCTGGTCCCTTACGACCAGGCCGCGGCGCATGGTGGGTGGGACGAGGCGGGTGCGGCGTCCGACGGCGATGGGGACGTCGTCGGGTCCGAGGATGATGCGGTTGATCGCGGCGTCGCAGGCGATGCGGTCGATGGCTTCGAGGGGGAGGGTGTCGCCGAAGTCGGTGCGGCCGCCGTCGCCGGGTCCGGGGACCCAGCGGCTACCGGGAACCCAGACCCGGGGACCACGGCCGGAGCCACTTCCCGAGCCGCCCGAGCCACCGCCGGAGCCGCCGAGGCCATCGCTTCCCGGGCCGCCGCCGGAGCCACGGCTGGCGCTGTTACCCCGGTCGCCGCCGGAGCCACTGCTGGAGCGGCCGAGGTCACCGTTACCCGGGCCGCCGCCGGGGCCACCCGGGCCGCCGGGCCCGCTGCCGGAGGCGCCGGGGTGCGTGTCGGGGCCGCTGGGTCCGGTGTCGGGGTGGTTGCCGGTGGGGGTTGCGGGTTGGGGTTGGTGCTGGGGGTCGGTGAGCCAGTCGGTGACCACGTCCCAGTCCCAGTCGCCAGCCCGGATCTCGTCGGCGGCTTGATCAGGGTCCGCGGCGCAGTCGGTATCCGGGTCCCACATCCGGTCGAAGCCCCGGTCGGCATCCGAGCCGAGATCCCAGCCGGACACACCGCTGTTCGGCAGCGGGCCGTCCGGGCCGGAAACTCGGGTGTCGGCCAGGACGGTGCGGCCGGCCGGGGTGCGGCGCAGGTCGCTGGCGTGGACCAGCACGGTGAGGTGGGGTTGTTCACCGGCGGTGGTG